>JAYUYR010000290.1:0-9192 GCA_043752405.1 Sphingomonas sp.
GTGCTGCGAACGCATCCTGCATTTCGCGCGTGATCTGGTGCTGTTCGGCCAAATTTTCGGCGGTTATGCCCATGTGATAGCCATTGAACACGTCGGTCAATCCGTCTTTGATCATCGTGTCGATCAGTTCGAGGGCACCCATTTTCGTGCCACTGCGCAAAAGCTGGGCATGCGTCGACATCGACATGTTTTCCTGACCGCCCGCCACAACGATCGTCGCATCGCCGGCGATGATCGCCTGGGCACCCAGCGCCACGGCACGGAGTCCCGATCCGCAGACTTGATTGATTCCGAAAGCCGGAACTTCCTTCGGAATACCTGCTGCCATCGCGGCCTGCCGGGCCGGGTTCTGGCCCTGCGCCGCCGTCAGCACCTGGCCGAGGATGACATCGGATACGTCCTCCGGCGCCACGCCTGCCGATTCGAGCGCGGCAACAATTGCGGTGCGCCCTAGCTCGTGCGCGGGTGTCGCGGCGAAACTGCCTAGAAAACTGCCGACAGGGGTGCGGCGTGCGGCAGTGATGACGATGTCGGTCATGATGGTTCCCCTGGTCGAATGTTGCACTGCCCCTAAACCTATTCGCGCGCGCTTTCCATCGCCATCATTGCTGTGCAGCAGCATGTGTGTTGCGGTGCATCATGGGACAGTGCTAGAGCATGGCCAAATCGCACAGAGATCATGACATGGCCAAATCGACGACAAATAACGAAAACGGGGAACCAACGCCTGTCACGATTAAAAAATACGCCAACCGCCGGCTCTATAATACCGAGACGTCGAGCTACATCACGCTCGAACATCTGGCGCAACTGACGCGTGAAGGACGCGAATTCAAGGTTCTCGATGCCAAGTCCGATGAAGATATCACGCACAATGTCCTGACGCAGATCATCATGGACGAGGAAAGCCGTGGTGAAAGCATGTTGCCCTCGGGTTTTTTACGCCAGATCATCTCTATGTACGGCGACTCGATGCAGTCGATGGTGCCGCAATATTTGGAAGCCTCGATGGATGCGTTCCGGCGGAATCAGGCACAGTTCCACGAAACGATGAAAGGTGCCTTTGAGCGCGGGCCCTTTGCAGAAATCGCTAAGCGCAATCTTGCGATGTTCGAAGCCGCAACGACCGCTTTTGTGCCTAAGTCAAAAGCGGGTGCCAGCGATGAAATGACAGCGCTTAAAGCGCAGCTTGCCGAGCTTCAGGCGAAGATCGACAAGCTGGCACACTGATTATCGTAACGGTTTGACGAACTTCAGCGTCATCCGGTCGCTTTCACCGATTGCGGCATATTTGGCACGGTCGACGTCTTTTTCGGCGAAATTGGGCGGTAACGTCCAGACGCCTTTGCGGTAATCCTTCGTATCGCGCGGATTGGCATTGATTTCGCTTGATCCGACATAGCGGAATCCCGCCTTTTCAGCCAAGGCACGCACTGTCGATACCTTGATGTAACCGCTGGACTGTTCTCGCGCTGCATCGGCATTTTCGGGCAAGCGGTGATCTTCGATGCCGAGGACGCCGCCGGGCTTCAGCATCGTGAAGATTTCGCGGAAGGCCGCCTCGCTATAATCGCTCTTGTCGGGGTTATAGCTGCCCATCCGCCAATTGTGGACATTGCGGAATGTCAGCACGGCGTCGGCCGATCCGGCGGCAACACCGGTTCCGCCGAAGCTCGCCGGAAAATTCGCGCGCGCGACTTTGCCATAAGTTGCCACATTGGCATCGAGCTTTTTCCCAATGTTATCGCTCGCCCGACCAGTCGGCGCAGCCACGGTCAGTTTTCCCTTTGCGGACAGATATGGCGCCAATATTTCGGTATACCAGCCACCACCCGGCCACAGTTCTACAACTTTATGATTGGGCTTGATGCCAAAAAACGCGAGCGTCGCCGCAGGGTTGCGATGCTTGTCGCGCTCGATGTTTGTCGGCGTCCTCGTTGGCGCGGCCACGGCGGCTTTGAGCGCCAGGGAAGCCGACGGTGCCGTAGTTTTTGCTGTCGCAAGGGCAGTGCTGCCCATAGTGGCGAGCAGGAAGGCGGCGGCGAAAAGAGACGTGCGCATGGTTTGGGCTCCGCTGAATCGGGGGATATATTGCACCGCCAAAGTGGGCGATCATCTGTCAGATTTCAATCCGAAATCGAGTGTAACTCGACGCGCCTAGCTCTAGCGATAAGTCAAATCTTACGTGTCAGATCGACTCCCACAAGGCAGCATCGAACTGGCCGGAATTCGATAATATCGGATTGGTCGGCGGCAAATGCGCTGTCTTGCGCAGCCATCCTGTGCGCAAAAGCGCATCGTCATAAACCGGATTTGCATAAATGATGCGTAGCTTAGGCGCGTTGGCTGCCGCTTTCCGCGCTGCATGCAGGTTCGCAAGCACCTGCTCGACGATTGCTTCGCCGAAGGGGTGAAACATGTAGAGCACGGTCATTTCGGGTTCGTTGAAATCAAGCGCGTTGGCGCATACAAAACAGATCTCGCGGTCGCTTAACTTGCTTCGTTGCCGGTTGGCTTCGGCGCCATCGGTCAGAACTTGAACGAGATCAACACCGATTGCCCGTTTCGCGCCCATCCAACTCGCCGCAAACACTGTCCGGCCATAGCCAGCACCCAGATCGACGAAAATATCGTTGGCGTTCAAATTGACGGCGCGCAGATAACGAAAAGTATCGCCATAGGCCGACGGCACAAATGGGAGATTCGTATGGACGCCGTCATTAGGGCCGCTGCCAGGATGGGCACCGAATGTGTGTACACCTAACTTGCGGTCCCAGTACTCATCGTAGGGATTTTTAAGTCGGTTCCGCAAGTTGCGATTTCGGAGTTGGTCAAGCATGTCAGACATATTCGTGTTAAACGCTGCATTGCAACATTTGTTGCGTCGGTGCAAATCAACAATATTCGGGGCAATACATGTCCGGCTTAGAGGCACGCCTCGAGGAATGGCTGGTCGAATCCGTACTGCTTGGCTTTTTCCAGTGTATAGGGGCGTAGGCCCATCGCGCGATATTCGCCGATGATTTTGCCGTTGGCATCTTCGTCCAGATATTCGAATTTGAATAGCTGCTGCGTAACGATGACGGGCCCTTCCATCCCGACAATTTCGGTGATGTCGGTGACGCGCCGTGAGCCATCGCGCAGACGCTTTACCTGAATGACCAAGTCCACCGAATCGGCGATCTGGCGTGAAATCGCTTCCTTGGGCATCTTGATGTCGCCCATCATGACCATGTTTTCCATACGCGCGATTGCTTCGCGAGGGGAGTTGCTGTGCAGCGTACACATTGAACCGTCATGGCCGGTGTTCATTGCCGCGAGCATGTCAAAACATTCCTGCCCGCGAATTTCGCCCAAAATGATGCGATCCGGCCGCATACGCAGCGCGTTGATCACAAGGTCGCGGATCGTGATCGCACCTTGCCCCTCAAGGTTCGCCGGGCGCGTTTCGAGCGGAAGCCAGTGTGGCTGCTGCAAGCGCAATTCGGCCGCATCCTCGATCGTCAGCACACGCTCGCCCGGATCGATCATTTTCGACAGGGCGTTGAGCATCGTCGTCTTGCCCGAACCCGTGCCGCCCGAAATGACGATGTTGAACCGGCAGGCACCTGCAATCTTCAGCGCGGTCGACATCTTGTCCGACATCGATCCGCCCTTGGCCATCATGTCGAGCGTGATCGGTTTGGCCGAAAACTTACGAATCGATATTGCCGTGCCGCGCAACGAAAGCGGCGGCACAATGACGTTGACGCGTGAACCGTCAGCAAGACGGGCATCGGCAAGCGGTGTGGTCTGGTCGACGCGGCGACCGACGGAGTTGCAGATCCGTTGTGCAATTTGAAACAGATGCTCTTCATCGCGGAACTGGATCGGTGCGATGATCAGCTTGCCGCCTTTTTCGATGTAAGTCTGGTTCGGACCATTGACCATGATGTCGGTAATCGCCGGATCGCTAAGCAATTCTTCGAGCGGCCCAAGACCCAGCAACTCGTCGACGAGCACCTTTTCGAGTGCGAACTGCTCGCGCCGGTTCAGGGTGAATTTCAATTCGGCGAGCACTTCGCCGATAATCGGGCGGAATTCCTCGGCCAGCTCTTCCTTGTTCAGCGTCGCCGCAGCCTCGGGATCGACTCGCTCTAGCAAGCGCGGCAGCACCTGTTCCTTGATCTTGTGGACGCTAGCCTCGAACCCTTCGGCTTTGGGTGCAACTTCCATGTCATTGGTTTGGCGATCATTCAGCCGTGTCATCGCGTCCGAATGGTCGGGCATGGCGGGATCGGCCATTGCCCCGGGCAATATCACAGCATCGAGCGGCGGGAATTGCTTGCCGCCTTCGTCCGCGATGGGTCCGCCCGGACCTTGCATTGGACGCGCGACACCGAATGCCGGGCGATTACCGCTCGGGGTTCCGTTCACGCCGCCACGTTTTCCGAATGCGCTCATCCTAAGCCTTGCAATAACAGGTGCCACGACAAAGAACCCATGGCGATTTAGGGTGAATAAGCGGGAAACTTTTATAAGTTCCTAACTTGCTCACGCTTCAGCAAGGCCAACTTGCGCTCAAGCCCATAAGCATAACCGCCAGGCGAACCGTCGCTGCGGATGACACGGTGGCAGGGGATGAGGACGGCGACATTATTGGCACCATTGGCCGACCCCGCTGCGCGCACCGCACCGGGCTTTCCAACGGCGGCGGCAATTTGTGCATAACTGCGCGTTTCGCCGGGGGGGATTGCCATCAGCTGTTGCCAGACCGCCTGCTGGAATGCGGTGCCTGCAACATCAAGGGGCAGGGTGGGCATATTCGCTGGATCATTCACGGCCGCAACTGCGGACTGAACAAGATCGCCCATCGCAGCGTTGCCAGCTTCGATGGTTGCTCTGGGAAAGCGGCGGCGCAATTCGCTTTCGTCCTCGTCGAACGACAGGCGGCAAATCCCTTTGTCGGTTGCGGCAAGCAACATCGTGCCCAGCATTGTTTCGGCAACGGTCCAGCGTATCGTCACCCCCGCACCACCATTTTTCCACGCACTTGGTGTCATGCCTAGCCGCCCTTTGGTGTCCGCATAAAACCGGCTTGGTCCCGAATAGCCTGCTTCATAAATGGCGTCTGTAACCGAACCGTTGCCGCTCAGCGCCGCCTCAGCCCGTTTGGCCCGAAGTCCGCGGGCATAAGCTGCCGGTGTCATCCCGGTATCGCGCTTGAACAGCCGGTGAAAATGATGCGGCGCATAACCTACAGCGCTAGCGAGATTGTCGAGGGCGGGGGGCTCCTCCGCACTTTCGATTATGCTTAGCGCCTTTGCCACAGCCTCCCGATCCCGTCCGACCTCATCGGGCTTGCAGCGCAAACACGCCCGAAAACCCGCCGCCCGCGCTGCAGCACCGTCGGCATAGAAGGCCACATTCTGTTTGAGCGGATGCCGCGCAGGGCAGCTCGGCTTGCAGTATATGCCTGTTGTTTTGACCGCGCCCACGAATTGGCCGTCAACCAGCCGATTGCGGGCAGAAAAGGCGGCCCATGCAAATTCGGGGTCGATCATGCGCTGCGCTCTACTTTAGCAGAGAAACAGCCATGTGCCGCGTTGTGCGCGTGTAGATAGGCAATCTCGGGATGATCGAACAACGCTCGAATTTTCGCATCGGCCTCACCCGGAAGCGCAAGCAATGCGTTGCGTAACATGCCCGCTGCATCGAACGCGCGAAATGCCATCGGGCGGTGATCAAACACCGGTGGCAGGGCATCCTCATAAGTTGCCATCGTAAGCTCTCCTTCCCGGACGAAGATGGCATAGGCGGAGCGATATGGGGTCGCGACATCGTGACTAACATGATTGAGCAAGATCAGTGTCTCTCCCGGCTCGGCATCCTGCAGCGTGACGCGACAGGGATAGCCCGGCTTACTAACCGCGGTCACGCGCATGGCACCATGTTCGGCGAGCGTCGCGTCATCCTTTCCAATAAGATCGGCAAAAGGTTCGGGGGACAAGCCGGTAATGCGATAGGTCATGGTGGTCTCCTGTAGTGTCAGGAGCGAATTAGTCTGAGGTGCGGCAGCGCGCGTCCCGTTGCTTGCGGTCAAACATTCGCCTCGAACAATTCCAGCGTCCGCTCGCGCGCAAGGTCGGCACTCGGCTCGTGATAATCCTTGCGCCGGTCCGAATTAAAACCGTGCCCGGCTTCGTAAACATGAACCGTCACGTCGGGATGTGCCGCCGAAATGGC
This sequence comes from Sphingomonas sp., assembly GCA_043752405.1. Lineage (GTDB taxonomy): Bacteria > Pseudomonadota > Alphaproteobacteria > Sphingomonadales > Sphingomonadaceae > Sphingomonas_O. The sequence goes on from JAYUYR010000290.1 coordinate 6,226, forward strand.
TTCGACATCTTTCATCGGAATTGACTCATCGAACCGGCCGAAATGCAACATCGTCGGGCACATCGGCTGCTCGTCGATGAACGGCATGATGTGACCGCCATAATAGCCCGATGCGGCTGACAGTCCTTTGATGCGGCAAGCCGCAAGAAAAGCCATCGTTCCGCCATAACAATAGCCGGTGATCAAAACCGGCCCCTTGTCGACCAACGCGTCGACACATGTCTGGATATCGGCAACCGACAGCTCGATCGGATGCAGCACTCTTGCCAGCTCGATGGCGCGCGCAAATTGTTCGTCATTATACCCCGCCTCGAACCCTGGATGCTCGCGGTCATAGAGCGCCGGGGCGAGCACTTCATAGCCATCCGCCGCATAACCGTCGCACAGCTCGCGGATATGCTCGGTCACGCCGAAGATTTCCTGGATCAGGACGAGGCCGCCCTTGCGAGTACCCGTCGGCGTTGCCCGATAGACGTTGATCGCCGCGCCGTCGGACATTGTCATTTTCTCAAAAGGCATTTTGCGGCTCCGCAGGGTGGGCGGCCCGCTTGGGGTAACGCCGCAGGAAGTGTATGATCAGGCCCATGCCGACGACCGACGGCACCGCCCAGATGACCGGATTAAACGCAAGGTGCGGCACATGCGCGATCAATCCGACTGACAGGAACGCCGTGTAAGCCGCGATTCCTGAGGCCACCATCGCCTTAAGATGTTCGGGAATATAATCCGCCGGACCGCGTACGGCTTTGAAGATATACCAGAGATAGGTCATTGTCGTCCCGAAACCGAGGACGGCTACCAGGATCATAAGCGGTTGGCGCAAAATTATCCCCTGTATAAAACAGTTTACCCCCGCCACGAAAACGACAAGCTGGAGTATAACCATTGACCAATGCCGGTTCGCATCATGGTTCCGCTTGTTGGCGATCATCTGCAACCCGTATCGCGTCATGCTGAGCGTGAGCAATCCGAGATAGATCATCATCCATCCTAGCAACCCCCGATAAAGCGCCAGATCGGTCAGTTGCGGGTGCATTGCGGTTGGCCAAACCACGGACAGCCCGCCCATTCCCAGCGCCTGAAAACAGGCGACATAAATAGATTTCGAAAAGACCCGTCCCCAATAGCGGTGGCGCACCCCGCCTTTACGCGTCGCCACCGCGCCCCAAAAACTGATTAGGGCAACAATCCCCGCGCCGACATGAATCGCCAGAAAGAGGTGAAAGAGCCACGGCATCGGCACAGCATGGAATAGGCGCTTTGCCTTCGCAAGAGCCGCGCAACATCTTGCATCGCAGCAAATCGGGTGCTAGTCGCGCGCCATTCCTGCCGCAAACTTGATGTCCGCCCGTGCGCAGGGTCCAAACGTCACTTAGAGGACAAAACCACGCGTGGAGACATCCAGCGATAATTTGGCGAGCGCCATCCAGGCTAGCCTTTCCGGGCGCTACGCATCGGCGCTGTTCGATCTTGCGCGCGAATCGAAGGCTATCGAGACAATCGAATCGAGCCTGACCACGCTTGAATCGGCGATGGTGCAATCGGATGATCTGCGCCGCCTCGTTGCCAGCCCACTGATCGCACGCGGAGCTGCCGCGAACGCGATCAAGGCCGTTGCTGCTTCGCTGAACCTCGATGCCCTGACGAGCAACTTCCTCGGCGTCCTCGCAAACAACCGCCGTCTCTCGCAGATCGGCAAAGTCATCGCCTCGTTTCACGATCTCGCGGCCAATCACCGCGGCGAAACGAACGCGATCGTTACGACGGCGCACGGTCTGTCCGATGATCAGGTCACTGCACTGAAGGCCAAGCTAAAGGCGCATGTCGGTCGCGACGTTGCTGTCACATTAAAGACTGATCCTGCTATTCTTGGCGGGCTTGTCGTCAAAATCGGATCGAAGCTGATCGACAGTTCGATCCGTACCAAATTGAACACGCTCGCGCACGCGATGAAAGGCTAGAAGACAGATCATGGATATCCGCGCCGCAGAAATTTCCCGCGTTATCAAGGACCAGATTGTATCCTTTGGCACTGAAGCTGAAGTATCCGAAACCGGACAAGTGCTCTCGGTCGGTGACGGAATCGCCCGCATCCACGGCCTCGACAATGTTCAGGCCGGTGAAATGGTTGCCTTTGCGAACGGCGTGCAGGGTATGGCACTCAACCTCGAAGCCGATAACGTCGGCGTCGTCATTTTCGGGTCGGACTCGGAAATCAAGGAAGGCGACGTCGTCAAGCGGACTGGCACCATCGTCGACGTCCCCGTCGGCCGTGGCCTGCTCGGCCGCGTCGTCGACGGTCTCGGCAATCCGATCGATGGTAAAGGCCCGATCGTCAGCGACCAGCGCAGCCGCGTCGAAGTCAAAGCGCCCGGCATCATCCCGCGCCAGTCGGTTCATGAGCCCGTGCAGACTGGCCTGAAAGCGCTCGACGCGCTCGTTCCCGTCGGTCGTGGCCAGCGCGAACTGATCATCGGCGACCGTCAAACCGGCAAGACCGCCGTCGCCATCGACACCTTCATCAACCAGAAAGAAGCGCACAAGGGCACCAATGACGCCGACAAACTGTTCTGCATCTATGTCGCCATCGGCCAGAAGCGTTCGACCGTGGCGCAGATCGTCCGTGCGCTCGAAGAAAACGGCGCGATGGAATATACTATCGTTGTCGCCGCGACCGCGTCCGAACCCGCACCGCTTCAGTTTCTCGCACCCTATACCGGCTGCGCGATGGGCGAATATTTCCGCGACAACGGCATGCACGCCCTGATCGTTTATGACGATCTGTCGAAGCAGGCGGTCGCCTATCGCCAGATGTCGCTGCTGCTGCGCCGTCCTCCGGGCCGGGAAGCCTACCCCGGCGACGTGTTCTATCTGCACAGCCGCCTGCTCGAGCGCGCAGCCAAGCTGAACAAGGACAATGGTTCGGGGTCGCTGACTGCGCTGCCGATCATCGAAACACAGGCGGGC
>JAYUYR010000291.1:0-3669 GCA_043752405.1 Sphingomonas sp.
TTTACGTGATCAGGAAATCGCGACCGAGGCTGCTGCGCGCGAAGCCATCCTCGCCGAACCGATTGTCCAGGCCGCCATCGAACATTTTCCCGGAGCCACGCTGGTCAGCTGGTCCGAAGAACGGAGTGCAACATCATGAATTCAATTGACGATATTCTCAAAATGGCGGCGAATGTCCAGGAAGAACTGACCAAGGCGCAGGCCAGCCTCGATACCATCGAGGTCGAAGGAGTCTCGGGCGGCGGCATGGTCAAGGTCAAGGCAACCGCCAAAGGCCGCATCCTCGGCGTCAGTATCGACGATTCGCTGATGTCTCTCAGTGAAAAGGGGATGCTGGAAGATTTGGTCACGGCTGCGTTTAACGATGCGCGGACCAAAGCCGATGCCGTGTCGGGTCAGGAAATGGGCAAGATGACGTCTGGCCTGCAACTGCCGCCGGGGTTCAAACTTCCGTTTTAACGCAAGCAGCTGTCTAGAGCTTCGCGCGCAACGACGCCGGTGCGCGCGGCAATCGCGTTGCCGTAACGGCGCGTATAGCCTTTGGGCACGACCGCGCCGCGTTTTTTGGGCAGGGGAAGCACTGCGGCCATGCGCGCGGCTTCGGTCGTGCTCAGGCGGCTGGTGTCGTGATTGAAATAGCGCTGCGACCCTGCGTTGACGCCATAGGTCGCGATGCCGGTTTCGGCGATGTTGAGATAGACTTCCATGATCCGTGGCTTGCCCCACAGATTTTCGATCAGGAGCGTGAACCAGGCTTCGAGTGCTTTGCGGACATAGCCGCCGCCTTGCCAAAGAAATGCGTTTTTGGCGGTCTGCTGGCTGATCGTCGAGCCACCACGGATGCGCCCGCCGCGCGCGTTGCGTTTGATAGCGGTCTCAATCGCTTTGCGGTCGAACCCGTTGTGCGAGCAGAACTTGGAGTCCTCGGCCGCAATTGCAGCTTGGGCCATGCTCCGGTCGATCTGCGACAACGGCATCCAATCACGTGAGATGGGTTCACCGTCCAGCATATCGCCGATCATTGTGAAAGTGACCGGCGGCGGGACAAAGCGATAGATCAGTACCCACAGCACTGATCCCACCACAAAATAAAGCATCGCGCGGCCCAAAACACTGCTGACACGGTAAGCGGAACCGCGCTTTGTGGCACCGCGAGGTCGCTTCACGCCAGCGCCAACGTCCCGTTGTTCTGTGCGATGCGCATCATGGCTTTTTGCAGTTTGTCGAAAGCACGCACTTCGATCTGGCGGACCCGTTCGCGCGAGACGCCGTAAACCTGGCTCAATTCCTCGAGCGTCTTGGGTTCCTCAATCAGGCGGCGTTCGGTCAGGATGTGCTTTTCGCGCTCGTTCAGGTCATCCATCGCTTCGGCAAGCATCGCGTGGCGGTGTACACGCTCTTGGCTTTCGGCGATTTCCTGATCCTGCAGCGGGCCATCATCGGCCAGCCAATCCTGCCACTGCCCCTCGCCATCGTCATTCATGCTGATGTTGAGCGACGTGTCGCCGCCCATTGCCATGCGGCGGTTCATGCTGATAACTTCGGCCTCGGTCACGCCGAGATCGGTCGCGATCTTCTTTACGTCTTCGGGACGAAGATCACCGTCTTCAAACGCTTCGAGATTGTTCTTCATGCGGCGCAGATTGAAAAACAGCTTCTTCTGCGCTGCTGTTGTGCCCATTTTGACAAGGCTCCAGCTGCGCAGGATGAATTCCTGAATCGACGCGCGGATCCACCACATCGCGTATGTGGCGAGACGGAAGCCACGATCGGGCTCGAATTTCTTCACGCCCTGCATCAAGCCGATATTGCCTTCGGAAATCAATTCGGACACGGGCAGACCATAACCGCGGAAGCCCATCGCGATTTTCGCGACGAGTCGCAGATGCGAGGTCACCAGCCGCTCGGCAGCTTCGGGATCGCCATGTTCCTGAAAACGCTTGGCAAGCATATATTCCTCTTCGGGCTTCAGGAGGGGAAATTTCCTGATTTCCGAGAGATAGCGATTGAGGCTTGCTTCACCGCCAAGAGCGGGGATCGTCGCGGGGACGTTACTTTTACCGGCCATGATGACCTATCTTCTCCCTGGATGCCCGCCGAAATAGGAAGGCCGTCACAAATTTCTATAGCGCAAAAGCGTTGAACAGTTGCTGCATATCGTGCGGCATTTCGCTTTCAAAATGTAAAGTTTCACTACTAACGGGGTGGACGAAACCAAGTTCCGCCGCGTGCAGCGCTTGTCGGCTGAAATTCAGGGTTTTCAGGACAGACCGGTGGTTCGGGCGGACACGGCCATACACCGGGTCACCGAGCAATGGATGGCCGATCGACGACAAATGCACCCGAATCTGGTGTGTGCGTCCTGTTTCAAGCCGACATTCGATGAGGGCGGCATCCCTGAGCGCGGTGATCAGCGTATAATGCGTGACCGCGCGCTTGCCGCGCGTCTGGATCGAAACCCTTTTGCGGTCATGCGGACTGCGTGCAAGTGGTGCGTCGATGCTGCCCGATGTCGGAATACCGGCGACTATGGCTTTGTAACGGCGATCAATGCTGTGCCGGGCAAATTGCGCCGACAGCCCTTCATGGGCGGGGTCGGTTTTGGCTACGACCAGCAGTCCCGACGTATCCTTGTCGATGCGGTGGACAATGCCCGGGCGTGCCACGCCGCCGATCCCTGACAAACGCCCCGCGCAATGGTGAAGCAGGGCGTTAACCAGCGTACCATCGTAGTTTCCCGCCGCCGGATGGACGACCAGGCCAGCAGGCTTGTCGATGACGAGCAAATGATCATCCTCGAACACGATGATCAGCGGAATATCCTGGGCGAGGTTGTCGGCGGGGCGCGCTTCGGGAATATCGATGTCGAACGCGGTACCGCGCGCCGTCTTCATCGCCGGGTCGCGCGCCAGACCGGCGGGGCCGCGGACGTGGCCGCTGGAGATGAGCGCTTTCAGCCGCTCGCGCGATAGGGTCGGGATGGCCGCGGCCAGTGCCCGGTCAAGCCGCCACCCCGCTTGCGCGTCGTCGAGTTGCACTGAAATCGTGGAAAAGCCTAACACCATCGTTAAAGCATGTGGCGATGACCCTGCGTATATCAAGCGAATTGCACCAGCAGTTGTTGCACGAGGCAGCGGCGTCGCTGAACGAGGAAGTCTGTGGATTGCTGATCGGTGAGACATTCGTCGAACGCATCATTCCCGCCGCAAACGTCGCCGAAGACACGCGTGATACATTCGAAATCGATCCGGCGATCCTCTTCGCAGCAATCCGGGCTGAGCGCGCCGGGCGGGGGACGCTGCTGGGCTATTATCATTCGCACCCTTTTGGACCGCCAACGCCTTCGGATCGGGATACAGCACAAGCCGTTGGCGACCGCCGCGTCTGGCTGATCGTTGGCAGTGATCGGGTGACAGCTTGGCGGATGACAGAATGCAATAAATTCAACGAGTTAGAATTGTTGATCGAAGGGTAATCTGCGCGCGCCCCAACTGTGTTGGAAATACCACGATACTGTTGTATGAATGCAACGATGCAGCCACGAATGGCATCATGGCGACGGCGTTTGACTGTCCTGATCGGTCGGCGCCGGTGGATACCCTATGTCGAAATCGCCATGCTCGCCGCGCTGATCGCCGTGATGACGACGAGTTATCTCATCCTTACCCA
>JAYUYR010000292.1:0-3654 GCA_043752405.1 Sphingomonas sp.
GTGTCGAAAGTGACGACGGCAAGTGCCGGCTTGACCGAGCATCTGCTGCGCGCAGGCAAGGATCGCGGAGAGCCCGACTTTTTCGGTGCTGCCCCCGCCGATGCCAGGTTCGTATCCACAAGCGTGGTGGCAACGGGGATGAAAGCCAAGATTACCGGCAACCTGACGCTGAACGGCGTGACCAAACCCGTCGTTCTCAACGCCGAATTCTCTGGCGCGGGCAAGGCACCGGCGATGATGGGCGGCAAGGAAAATGTCGGTTTTCATGCCAAAACGACGATATTGCGAAGCCAATTTGGGCTGGCTTATGGCATTCCGGTCGTGTCGGATGCGGTCGCACTCGACATTACGGTGGCGTTTCAGAAATAGGTGGTCAGGCTGCGCGTTTGTCGCGGATGTCAGCGAAGCTTTCGAACAGTGTGCGCGTCAATTTGTCGGCATCGCGAACAAAAGGGGCGACCATATCGACGAGCGCTGTGTTCTGACCCGAAACATCGCGGCAGAGCATGGCCCATCCTCCAAAACTGCGTTCTTGCACTTCGCGGTCCCGCAGTACGACGAGCGCGAAATGTCGTGGATCCTTGGCGATGCGTTCGAAGGTCGACTGCACAGCATCGGGGCCGCCTTCAAGCACTTGAAGGAACCGGACACTGTCGAACATCAGCAATCCTGACAGGCCGTTTGTACCGTTCTTGCGCAAAGCGTGTCGTTCGATCGCAGCAAGAAGGCTGTGGTCGGCACCGGTCTGCACAGTCGAGATATAGGTGATTTGACGAAACATAATCCAGTGTTTCCAATCGATGCTGGACTTCCTTAACTACAACACCGTAAACGAATGATTATGACGCATCGCAGCGCCCTGCTCCCTCGACTTACGCGCCCTTAGGCGCGACCTCCGCCCGCCCCGGATCAAATCCGGGGCACGCAGCCTAAGGGACATTTCAAACTGCACTCGAAGACGACGAGACCCCACATGCTGCGCGATCCTTCTGTAAAATACCGTCCTTTCCCCCAAATCGATTTGCCTGACCGGATGTGGCCATCGCGAACGATCACGCACGCCCCGCGCTGGCTGTCGACGGATATGCGCGACGGTAATCAGGCCCTGATCGACCCGATGGACAGCGAGAAGAAGCAGCGCTTTTTCGAGCTGCTGGTGAGGCTTGGCGTCAAAGAGATCGAAGTTGGCTTCCCGAGCGCAGGCGCGACCGAATTCGACTTTATCAGGGGGCTTGTGCGCGGCGAGACCGTGCCCGAGGACGTGACGGTGCAGGTGCTGACACAGGCGCGGCGTGACCTGATCGAAACGACGTTCCAGTCGCTGGAGCGCGCACAGCGCGCGATTGTCCACGTGTATAATGCGGTCAGCCCGGCGTGGCGGCGGATCGTGTTCGGGATGGAACCGGCACAGATCAAACAAATCGCGGTCGATGCCGCGATGATTCTGCGCGACGAAGCCGCCAAACGCCCGGCGACTGACTGGCATTTCGAATATAGCCCCGAAACGTTTTCAACGGCGGAAATTGATTTCAGTCTTGAGGTATGTGCGGCTGTAATGGACGTCCTGCAACCGACACCCGATAAGCCGATCATCTTCAATCTGCCCGCGACGGTCGAGGCAGCGACGCCTAATATCTATGCCGATCAGATCGAATATTTCGGGCGGCATATTCCAAAGCGCGACTGTGTTGTCATTTCACTCCATGCGCATAACGATCGCGGGACGGGCGTTGCAGCAACCGAACTTGGCCTGATGGCGGGCGCGGACCGCGTCGAGGGTTGCTTGCTCGGCAATGGTGAGCGCACCGGCAATGTCGATCTCGTCACTGTCGCGCTTAATATGTATACGCAGGGGATCGACCCGGGGCTCGATTTCTCCGACATCGATGCGCTCGTAAAGACGGTCGAATATTGCACCGGCATCGCGACGCACCCGCGTCAGCCCTATGTCGGCGATCTGGTGTTCACGGCGTTTTCAGGGTCGCATCAGGATGCGATCAAGAAGGGTTTTGCCGCGCAGGAAATGCGCAACGACCAGTATTGGGATGTCCCCTATCTCCCCATTGATCCCAAGGATCTGGGCCGCGATTACGAAGCGGTCATTCGTGTTAATTCGCAGTCGGGCAAGGGCGGCGTGGCCTGGGTGCTCGAACAGGACAAGGGTCTGAAGCTGCCCAAGCGGATGCAGGCCGATTTCAGCCGTCATGTGCAGGCGCTGGCCGATGAACTGGGCCGCGAATTGCAGGCAGCGGACATATGGGGGGCGTTCCAAAAAGCATATCTGGGCGAAGGGCGTTTTGCGCTCGGCGATTATGACGAAACGCGCGCGAGCAACGGTGACCGCATTTTTGCGGGCAAGATTGTCGTCGATGGCACCGAGCAATCAGTCAGCGGGCGCGGCAACGGGCTGATCTCGTCGGTGGTGGCGGCCGTTGAAGGGTTGGGCGTTGGCCTCGACGTAATCGACTATACCGAACACACACTTGGCAAAGGCAGCGATGCGCAGGCGGCGGCCTATCTCGAATGTCGGACGAGCAGTGGCAAAACGGTGTGGGGTGTTGGCATCGATGCCGACATCGCGACGGCGAGTGCGCGCGCTGTCTTGGGCGCAGCGAGCGCGGTTTGAAAGCACGAAGAGATCAGTTTGGCCTGACGATTTTGTGACCCGTCCCGAACGCATAACCGGCAACCGGCTCCCACGGGCCACCGCGATACGACCAGGCGGCAAGGCCGGTAAGTAATAATTGTCGCGGTTTGAAGTCGCTCGACAACTGCTCCAGCAGCGCCCGTGCTTCGGTCGGTTTCACCTTGTTCTGCACCGTGACATGCGCGCGCCACGGGTTGCGGTCCTGCGGCATGAGCATTGGCGCGAAACGTTCGGCGATCCGTGCGCGGATGTCCTCTAGGTCGGGGCTTTCGACGCGAAACGCGACGCCACCGCCCAGGTTGATGAGGCCCGAAAGGCGCGCCTGCGGATCGTTGCCGCGCGCTTCGTCGCGTATCAATTGCTTCAGCTCGTCTTCGGACGAGGGCGGCAGATGATGGAACAGCGTGAGATGCGCACGGAGGACATTGCGCTCGGGCGGGAAATGCGCACGGCGCAGGCTGTCGAGAGTGCTGAAATCCGGGTCACCTATGACGGCGGTAACAATGATCGGGGCAGTCATGTTCAGTTTTACAATTTTAAGCGCTCTCCAGAGCCACTAATCTTTCACGTCCCAAAGGCGTAATACGATACTTCCCTTTGAAACTATCGTATTCAAGTATTCCATCAGCGGTTAGGCTGCCAGCGCGGGATGTACTGATCGAGTTCTGCACAGTATTGTGAGATTGTGGCTCATCGCCACGGTCTTTCGGTGCTTTTTTTGCTGCGATTGGTAATCCACCGTAACGTGCGACATAGTCTTTAATTTCTCCAGATTCTTTCCATTCACCAGTACGAAGACATTTTAGAATTGGTAATTCGACGAGTGCTTTTGTTGCGCATAGCGTTCTTGGCATTGGTGAACTCCCGATCCAAATGGCGAATACTAAACGGTTAGCATAACTACCTTCGCCCGAACAGCTTTTCGATATCGGCGTGGGCCAGCTTCACCCACGTCGGACGACCGTGATTGCACTGGCCGGAATGTGGGGTGACTTCCATTTCGCGCA
>JAYUYR010000293.1:0-3634 GCA_043752405.1 Sphingomonas sp.
GACCGGTAGACGGCGCTGGCATCCCAAAGCGTGAAGCCTTCCTGATCGATATAGGGATTGGGAATCTCGAACTGAAAGGTCTTGCTGCGGTAGGACACGGTCGTATTCAGATTGATGTTGCCGCTGCCGACCGGCGCGTCGTAGGCGAGCGAGCCGCTGAGCGTCCATTTCGGCGTGTTCTGCACCTGGCGGAACGCGGCCACATCGGTCGGCGTGTTGGCAATATTGGTAACATATTTCAGAAATTTAGCGTCGATATAGCCGAGCGAATAGCCGAAGGTAAGCGTATCGCCCGCCATCGCGAAATCGCTTGCCAGCTTAGACTTCATTTCGAGTTCGAGCCCTTGGAACCGCGCCTTGCCGGCATTCGTGACCACGCCGCAGAAGGTTGCGATACCGCCAACGACACACCCAGATGAGCCGGGGATCTGGACATCGGTGTAATCCGCTCGGAATGCGGCAATGGCGAGGTTCAGGCGGCGGTCGAAAAGCGATGCTTTGTAGCCGATTTCGTAGCTGTCAACAGTTTCGGCGTTGAAGCCCAGGAACGCCTCAAGCTCGTTTTGGTCGCGGGTGCCATTCCCATTGAGGTCGGGTGCGTTGGCACCGACGCCGCGTGGGTCGAAGCCGCCGCCCTTGAAGCCCTTCGAATAGCTTGCGTAAATGTTATGGTCGGGCGTGGGCTTGAAGCTGACCGAGGCACGCGGCGTGAACTTGGTGTAGCGACCCTTGCCGTTGAAATTGGTGCTCGGTGCGCCAAACGGGATACCGAGTCCGCCGAACACCGTCGATCCGCCGCCGACATAATTCTGCCGGAGAATTGTCGAATCACGGTAGTCCCATGTGTAGCGTCCGCCCGCCGAGACACTGAACTGTGGCGAGAAATCATAGGTGAAATCGCCAAAAATCGCGAAGGTCTCGGTATTGGCCCGCGCATTGGTAAACGCCGCAAGGCCCGCAACTGTAGTATAAAGACGGACCTCGAATGGCGTCGCCGCCTTGGCATCGAGGAAATAACCGCCGATGAGGCCGTTGAGCGGGCCGGTATCGACCAAAACCTGAAGTTCCTGGCTGAATTGCTGGTTATTGTAGAATCCAGCAACATCCACATCGACAGCGGGCAACGCATCGAAATCGATGGGTGTACCGCTGTCATCCTTGCGGTAGGCCGTGATGCTGCGCACCGTCAGCCAATCGGTTGGCTTAACTTCACCGAACAGCGAAATGCCATAGGACTTGACGTCTTGTTTGGGATCGTTGAGCCCGCCGCGGGTGTCGAAAACGTTAGCGAGTACCGGGGCTGCCGTCGCGAAGCTAGGGATCAGCCGGTGGCCGCCGCGCGGGTTGCTTTTGTCCTTGGTGTAATCACCCGACAAGCGAAAGAACGCATTATCGGTGTGGACTTCCGCGCTCAAACGGCCGGCCCAAACATTCTTGTTATAGTTGCTGAGGCCAGTGGTCAGATTGCGACCGAAGCCGTCGCGGGTCAACCGCGCCAGCGATCCACCGAGTCGCAGCGTGCCGTCACCGATAGGCAGTCCGAACGAGATGACACCGTTAGCCTGATTATAAGTGCCATAGCTCAAGCGCAGCGAGGCCGTTGGCGAGTCGCCCAACCGCCGCGTAACATATTTGATCGCACCGCCAATTGTATTGCGTCCATACAACGTCCCCTGCGGGCCGCGCAGGACTTCGATGCGCTCGACTTCATAGATGTCGAGAACGGCGGCCTGCGGGCGATTGAGATACACATCGTCGAGGTAAAGGCCGACGCCCTGTTCGAAGCCAGCCACCGGATCTTGCTGTCCTACGCCACGGATAAATGCGCTCAGCGTGCTGTTTGTGGCACGCGAAGTCTCCATCGTCACGTTTGGAGTCGTGTTGGCGATTTCGGTGATGTCGATGGCACCGGTACGCTCAAGCTGGGCGCCGCTATAAGCAGAAATCGCGATCGGCACGTCGAGCAAGCTTTCCTCACGACGCCGCGCGGTGACAACGATGGCACTGTCATCGCTGATACCCGCTGGCGTATCCTGCGCAAATACCGGCGCTGCGGCGAGTGCAGCAAGCGCGACGCTGGGGTAAAGTGCAAGACGTGCGGAAACTGCGATGGTCATGATGCTCTCTCCCGAATAGACGCAAGGCTGACGCTTGCGCTCAATAGCGAAGGTCAATAGTGAAAGTTGAACCGAGTATCAACTCGGCGAATGGGGATGTGATGGAATTGGCAGAAACGCGTGGCGCAAAAGCAACAGTTTCTAACAAGACGCCTCGCACCGAGCGTGGTCGTCGGACGCTACGGGTAATCCTTGATGCTGCTGCTGTCGAGTTCGGTGAGCGGGGTTTTCATGAAACCTCGATTGTCTCGATCACGATGCGTGCAGGAGTCGCGCTCGGTAGCTTCTATACATATTTTGATTCGAAAGACGCCGTTTTCCGTGCGCTGGTCAACGATATGAGCGAGCAAATGGCAAGGATCGGCGCAACGACGATTCAGGGAGCCAGGGACGCACTGTCAGGCGAACGCGCGGTGCTGGCGGCATTCATCGCCTTCGCTCGCACCCACAAGGAGCTGTACCGAATCATCGACGAGGCCGAATTCGTTGATGCAGCAAGCTATCGCCAGCATTATGAAAGCACCGCGAAGCGGCTTCAGGCACGGCTTGAGGCCGGATCGGCGAGGGGCGAACTGCGTGATGACATTGGTGAGGTCGAAGCCTGGGCCATGATGGGAATGAATGTTTTTCTGGGGCTGCGCTACGGCGTGTTGAGCGAAGACTGCGACCCCGCCGACATCGCCGCAAGGGCAAGCCGGTTATTGGGATCGGGACTAAAAGCCTGACATGGATGTACGGCGCGGTTATTTCGAGTACCCTTCGAACAGACGGACGTCCAGAATGTTCTGAGAATAGAAAGATGGCGACAGCCAAAGAAGAGACTTTTAGAAGCCCGGATTGCCGATCGGCGGATGCAATAAGAGGCGAACCCTTGAAACGTATATGGTGCTATTTTCGCGGCCACAGACTGCTGCGACCCCAAGTCGGGAGTGGCCGATTTAGCTCTGAGACTACCTGCGGGCGATGCCGACAGCTGATGGTTCGCGGTTACTTCGGATGGCAACAAGCCACCCGGAATGAAAAAGCCTCCCACAAGCGCGCTCTGGCCAGGCAAAAGGTCCAATTGCGAGATTCCTTCTCCACATCGAACGATGAAGCCGAATGACTACGACCGGTAAAACCGGCGCCAGACAAACTAATCAGCTTTTCGTACATCCGCCGTTGGCGGCGCCAGACGACGCGGCGGAACAACGTACATCGATTCTGTAAGGGTAAGTTGTCCCGGGCTGTGGCGCACTGCGAACGCTGATGGTTCAGGCGCAGGCACGCGGCTGATGCGTCTCAAGCTCAACTGCTACTTGTGGATTACAAGCCGACAACGCCGCCGTCGTCCTTCGTAATGACGATCGTTGCCGAACGCGGACGCGCCGTCGTGGCGGCCGGGTTGTTCTGACTGGCAGGCCAATTTGATGGCAGGGGCGACGGCACCATCGGCGAACTCGTTTCGCCGGGATGCTGGATATTTACGAACAACGTCCGGCCATCGGGCGTGGAATCAATCCCAGTGATCTCGCAGC
>JAYUYR010000294.1:0-9079 GCA_043752405.1 Sphingomonas sp.
CCGGCATGACAAGTATCTTCATCGATGGAGCTGCTGGCACCACTGGGATCGAGATCGAAGCGCGGTTGAACGGGCGCAGCGAATTCGAGCTAATCAGGCTCGACGACGCCGTACGTAAAGATGCGGGCGCACGTCGCGATGCGTTGAATGCGGCTGATATTGTTGTTCTATGCCTTCCCGATGATACTGCGCGTGACGCGGTGGCTTTGATCGACAATCCACATACTCGCGTCATCGATGCATCGACCGCCCACCGGACCGCGAAAGGGTGGACTTACGGCTTTCCCGAGATTGGCAATGATGTTCCCGGCTCTATGCGGGTCTCAAACCCCGGCTGCTATGCGACAGGCTTTGTTGCGCTCGTGGCGCCGTTGGTGAAAGCACGGCGGATTGGCCCCGGCGCACCGATCATGTGTAATGCGGTGTCCGGATTTTCGGGTGGCGGTAAGGCGATGATTGCCGAATACGAAGCACCGACCCCGCCCGCGTGGAGAACCTATGCACTCAACCTTGCGCACAAGCACGTTCACGAAATGCAGATACAATGTGGCCTCACTAATGCTCCGCTGTTCGCGCCATCGGTCGCGAATGTCTATCGCGGCATGATAGTCGATGTGCCGCTGTTCGGGGCAAATCCGAACGCGATCAAGGATACGCTGGCAGAGGTCTATGCGGGGTCGCCTATCGTGGGTTTGCGCGAATTTGACGGCGCTAACCTGCCCATCGACTATGCGGCCAACAGTGATCGATTGGACCTGTTTGTTTTCAGCAACGGATCGCAAACGCGGCTGATTGCGGCGCTCGATAACCTTGGCAAGGGCGCCAGCGGTGCCGTCGTGCAGAACCTGAACCTGATGGCAGGCCTGCCGGAAACGACAGGCCTGCGGATTTAGTGGTCAGCTCGGATTGGCTGTTAGCCAAGCCATGATGTTATCGGGCGTCGACTGCTCATAAGGATCGCTGTCCGATCCGTTGTCATTGATGCCGGGTTCCTGGAACCATGCTACGACCTTGCCGTCGTCGATTACCGCTGCATAGCGCCACGAGCGCATGCCGAAGCCAAGATGCGTCTTGTCAATAAGCATTCCCATGCGTCGCGTGAAATCGCCGTTGCCGTCGGGGAGCAGTTTTACTTTGTTCAAGCCAAGACTCTGACCCCACTGATACATGACGAACGCATCGTTGACCGACATGCAATGAACTTCGTCGACGCCCATTGCTTTCATATCTTCATAGCTCGCTTCGTAGCCAGGACATTGCTGTGAAGAGCAGGTCGGTGTGAACGCGCCGGGCAGACTGAATAGCACAACGCGCTTGCCGGCGAAAATATCGGTCGTGGTCACGTCCTGCCAGCGGAACGGATTTGGCCCATCGACATTGTCGTCACGAACTCGCGTTTTCAGTGTGACATCAGGAACATTTTGGTGGAGCATGACAGACCTTTGGCTAAAGTGTGGATTAGCGTGCGGTAAAACGCGCCCTCACTATATGATGCGACGCAGTGTAATTCCAACCATTGTATGCAGCAAAATTATAAAAGCTTTGGCAACTCTGCGATTATTACATCTCGCCGTTGGCGCGACGGTGCGCATACCATTTTTGCACATTGGCATTATGCTGCGGCAAGGTGTCGGCAAATGCCGAACTGCCATCGCCCTGAGCCACGAAATAAAGTGCGTTCGACGGTGCCGGGTCGAGCGCGGCTATAATCGACGCCTTGCCAGGATTTGCGATCGGCCCCACCGGCAAACCGCTTCTGCGATAGGTATTATATCCGTTCTGAGCGTCGAGTTCGGACCTCAATATTCGGCGGCCCAACGGCTTTCCACGAGTGACGGGATAGATGACCGTGGGATCCGCCTGAAGCGGCATGCCCTGTTTCAGGCGGTTGCTGTAAACTGCGGCTACCAACCATCGCTCTGACGCGCGCCCGGTTTCCTTTTCAATGATCGAGGCAAGGATGATTGCTTGTTCGGGCGTCGTTACCGCAGTCGTCGGCTTGCGTGCGGCCCAGGCGTTGGCGAGCGTGGTTTGCATCGCCTTTTGCATCCGCCCGACGACAGCCGACCGTTGTTCGCCTCGTGTATAAGCATAGCTGTCGGGAAGAACCGATCCTTCGGGGGGCACGGCGACGTCGCCCGTCAAAAGTTCGGTGGCCATCAGCCGTTCCTGGACCAGCACCGACGGCATTCCTTCGGGAATGGCGACGAACCGCTGGAGGGTCTTGCCCGATTGGAGCAGCGCGAGAATGCCACCTGCATCCATGCCCTTTTTGATCTTGTATTCGCCCGGCTTGATCGGTTCGTCCGACCCAAACAGTTTTGCATTGCGAATGAAACCGCTGGCCGACTGGATTGCGCCTGCCTGCTCGAGCACTTGTGCAGCGGCGGTCAGGCTTGATCCGCGTTTGATTACTACGTCAACGTCGCGGTCGGCACCTCTCCCGGAAAGCACCATCATCACAACCACAACTGCAATGACGGCAAGCACCATGACGACAAACAACCGGCGCATCAGATCGCCCGCAATACCAGCGACGCGTTCGTTCCGCCAAAGCCGAACGAGTTGTTGAGCACTGCCTTAACCACCCGCTTCTTGGCAAAATGCGGGACAAGATCGACGCCGATGCAGCCTTCGCTGGGATTATCGAGATTGAGTGTCGGTGGCACGATCTGGTCACGAATTGCGAGAATGCAGAAAATACTTTCGACGGCACCCGCCCCACCGAGCAAATGGCCGATCGCCGATTTGGTCGAGCTCATCGACATCCCCGAAATCGCATCGCCGAACAACCGCCGGACGGCCCCAAGTTCAAGTTCGTCCCCCAGCGGCGTCGATGTGCCGTGTGCGTTGATATAGTCGATGTCGGACAGGCTCAGGCCCGACTTCTTCATGGCCATCTGCATCGACCTGAACGCCCCAGACCCCTCGGGATGCGGTGCGGTTACGTGATAGGCATCGCCTGACAGACCATAGCCAATGACTTCGGCGTAAATTTTTGCGCCGCGCGCCTTGGCATGTTCATATTCCTCGAGCACGACCACACCTGCGCCTTCGCCCATCACGAAACCGTCGCGATCAACGTCATAAGGGCGCGATGCCCTTTCGGGTGTGCCGTTGAACCCCGTCGACAGCGCGCGAGCCTGCGCAAAGCCTGCTATTCCCAGCGGACATATCGCCCCTTCGGCACCCCCGGCGAGCATGACGTCGGCATCATCGTCGCGGATCATCCGCGCAGCGTCGCCAATCGAATGTGCACCCGTCGAACATGCTGTTACGACCGCATGGTTGGGGCCCATTAAGCCATATTTGATACTAACCTGCCCGGAAATCAAATTGATCAGGCGACCGTGAACAAAGTGCGGCGAGACTCGGCTTGGACCTTTCTCTTGCAGTACAAGTGATTCGCTTGCGATGCCGGGAAGGCCGCCGATCCCCGACCCTATCGAACAGCCGGTGCGAAGGCGTTCGGCTTCGCTCATGTCGGTCAGCCCGGCATCCTCGAGCGCCTGGCCTGCGGCGTCGATGCCGTAAATGATAAACGGATCGACCTGACGCTGCACCTTGTGATCGACACGTTTGCCCGGGTCAAAACCATAAGCGTGGTCCGCAGGTTTCACTTCGCAGGCAATCGTGCATTTTTGGTCCGACGGATCGAAGCGCGTTATTCGCGCTGCGCCTGACTTTGACGCAAGAATGTTTTCCCAAGCGGTTTCGACGTCGGCCCCCAGCGGTGTGACCAATCCCAAACCTGTGACGACGACTCGCCGCATCATACTCTCCAAAAGTAAAATGGCTCCCCAAGCAGACGCCGGGAAGCCATTTCAAAACACGTCAACCAACGGCCCGGCAAGGACCGCCAAGATCAGCCCTTGTTCGCGTCGATGAACGCAATGGCATCTTTAACGGTCGCAATTTTCTCGGCGGCGTCGTCAGGAATTTCAACACCGAATTCCTCTTCAAACGCCATTACCAGCTCAACGATGTCCAAGCTGTCGGCACCCAGATCATCGATGAAGCTCGATTCCTCGGTCACCTTGTCGGCGTCGACGCCGAGATGCTCGACAACAATTTTCTTAACCCGGTCGGCGGTCTCGCTCATGAAGGCACCCTTCTAGTTCCTGAAATGAATAATCGTTAATTGCCCTAATCGCCCCGCAGGGGGTGCGCAAGTCCCGCATCATCCGCGACCCAGCATGAAATCGACCATCGCACCGAGCGAGCGGAAGCCGTTGAGCGATATTCCGTCAGCTTTGATGCCGGTCGGAAGCCACGCACAGTCAAAGCCCAGCTTGGCCGATTCCTTAAGCCGCAGCGCCGCGTGTGAGACGGGGCGGACTTCGCCCGAAAGTGCCACTTCGCCAAACGCAACGACTTCGGACGGCACCGGACGTTCACTAAAGGCGCTGACCAAGGCAGCGGCAACCGCGAGATCGGCCGCCGGGTCGCTCAGCCGATAGCCGCCTGCAATGTTCAGATATACTTCGGCGGACGATAGCGAGAGGCCGCATCGTGCCTCCAGTACCGCAAGGATCATCGCCAGACGGCCCGAATCCCAGCCGACGACCGCGCGGCGCGGGGTGGCGCCACTGGCGAGGCGGACCGTGAGCGCCTGCACTTCAACAAGCACAGGGCGGGTTCCTTCAAGCGCAGGGAAAACGACCGTGCCTGCCACTGCTTCACCGCGCGACGTCAGGAACAGCGACGAAGGGTTGCCGACTTCGCCCAGCCCATCCTCGCCCATCGCAAAGACGCCTATTTCGTCGGTGCCGCCGAAACGGTTCTTGATCGCGCGCAGTATGCGATACTGGTGGCTGCGTTCGCCTTCGAAGCTGAGGACGGTGTCGACCATGTGTTCGAGGACGCGCGGCCCTGCGATGCTGCCGTCCTTCGTGACATGGCCGACGAGCACGACGGCGGAGCCGCGTTCCTTTGCGAAGCGAATTAGTTCGCCCGCCGAGGCGCGAACCTGGCTAACGGTCCCGGGCGCGCCTTCGATGAGGTCGGAATGCATCGTCTGGATCGAATCGATGACGACCAGGTCAGGCGCTTTGGGGAACGTCGCGAGGATGTCGCGCACCGATGTCGCGGCGGCGAGGCTGACGGGTGCGTTGCCGAGCCCGAGGCGTTGTGCGCGGAGACGGACCTGATCCGCGGCTTCCTCACCCGAAACATAAGCGACCGATTTGCCCGCGAGCGCGAGTTTAGCGGCGGCCTGAAGGAGCAGCGTCGATTTGCCGATGCCGGGATCGCCGCCGATGAGCGTTGCCGACCCCGCAACGAACCCGCCGCCCAGCGCACGGTCAAGTTCGGAAATGCCGCTGGGCATCCGGTCGGGCAGTCTGGTTTCGCTGTCGAGCGGCACAAGCGTTACGGCACGCCCGCCGTTCTGCAGATTATGCCGGGCGGAAAAGGGCGTTACGACGCCGCCCGAATCCTCGACCAGCGTATTCCACTTAAGACAGTCATCGCACTGCCCCGCCCATTTCGAGGCAACCGAGCCACAGACCTGGCAGACATAGCGTTTTTGGGGGCGAGCCACTTAATTCGGACCCAATCGCGGGACGTGAAGCGGGTTATTCGGCGCGTCATCGCCGTAGCGAGCGAGTGCCTCGACTGGCGGAACTTCGTCAATGTCGCGCACACCGGTTTCGATGTTGAGATCGCGGAACTTACGGGCTGTTACTAAAGCCCGTGTCTCAAAACTGCTTACGAAGCTATTGTAATTATTGACGGCACTGGTCAGGCCACCGCCGACTTTGCGCAGGTCAGAGGCCGCTTTGGCGAGGCGGTCGTAAAGTTCCTTGCCCAGTTCACCGATCTGGCGCGCTTCCTTGGCCATTTTCTCTTGTCGCCAGACAGCAGCGACGGTGCGGGCGATGGCGATGAGATTGGTCGGTGTCGCCAGTAACACTTTCTTTTCAAACGCAAAATCCCACAGTGTCGGGTCATGTTCGAGTGCCGCCGACAGGAAATGTTCCCCGGGGACAAACATGATGACATATTCGAGCCCATCGCCAAACTGCCTCTGATAATCGCGCTCTGCCAATCCTTTGATATGGTTTTTCATCGACTTGGCATGAGCAACAAGCGCAAGCCCGCGCGTATGATCGTCCGCCGCATCGAAAGCATCCTGATAATCGTTAAGGGATACCTTTGCGTCGACGACCAACAGCTGTCCGCCGGGAATTTTGATCAGCACGTCCGGCCGCCTTCTTTTTCCTTCATCGTCGGTTTCAGACTTTTCCAGCTGAAAATCGGCGTGTTCTGATAGACCGCAGTTATCTAAAACATTCTTTAGCTGCTGCTCGCCCCAGCGACCGCGCGCCTTGGGGGCATTGCGAAGCGCGTTGACGAGTTTGGCGGCTTCGGATGACACCCGTTCCGTGCCGGTGCGCATCGATTCGATCTGGCCGTGAAGCAGACCAAACGCATCGCGGCGCTCGGCTTCGACTTTGGTCACAGTTTCCTCATAGCGGGTCAGACGCTCGTGTACGGGCGCAAGCAGTGCCTTCAGCCCCTGCCCTGCAGTTTCCTCGGACTGCTTGAAACGTTCGTCGGCGCGTTCGAGGAACTGGCGCTGCGCTGATTCAAGCAGTTTTGCACCGACTTCGGAAAATTGGGCCGACAGAGCCTCGCGCGCTGCCGACATTTCATCGAGCCGTGCCTGAAACGCCGCTTCGCGCGCATCGCTGCCCGCCCTGTGTTCGGCGTGGGCGCGAAGAGCATCGTCGCGTTCTTTCGTCACTTCGGCGAGCATCTGGCGGTGAAGCTGTGACTGGTCAGCGTGAACGCGCAGTGCCGCGACCTGACGGCTTGCGATCAACCACGCAATCAAGGCACCCAACGCGAGTGCGACGATGGCAACAAGAATTATTTCTCTAGGCATTGCGGAACATTACTAGAACTTTAAGGCAGGTCAACCGCCGCGCTTTGCCATAATGCCGAGGTCGGTGAGCTTCTTGCGCAACGTATTGCGGTTGATGCCGAGGAGGTCCGCAGCACGGAGCTGATTGCCGCGCACGGCGTTGAGGGTCGCCGTCAGCAAGGGGCGTTCGACTTCGGCCAGAATACGGTCGTAGAGGCCCGGCGGCGGGAGATCGCTGCCGAACTGGACGAAATAGCGGGTAAGGTGCTGTTCGATGGCCGCACCGAGTGTCTCGGCGGGTTCGGAGGCCAGGGCCACGTCGCCGCCAAGCTGTGCAGCGATGGCGTCCGCCGGAATCACAGGATCCCGGACAATCGCGGCAAGGCGGCGCATCAGGTTTTCGAGCTCGCGGACATTGCCGGGCCAGTTATGTTCGGCAAGACGCATGGTGCCGGCGACGTTCAGGCGCTTGCGGGGAAGCCCTTCCGCAGCGGCGCGATCAAGGAAATGCTGGGCCAGCAGGCCGATGTCATCGCGGCGCTGTCGCAAGGGCGGCAGGGTGATCGGGACGACGTTCAGGCGGTAATAGAGGTCTTCACGAAATTGGGCGTTTGCAATGAGTTCGGCAAGATTCTTGTGTGTTGCCGCGATGATCCGGACATCGACGGCAATGGCACGGGTGCCGCCGACAAGCGTGAATTCACCCGACTGCAGCACCCGCAGCAGCCGCGTCTGCGCGTCCATCGGCATATCGCCAATTTCGTCGAGGAACAGCGTACCCCCAGCCGCCTGTTCAAATCGCCCGGCGCTGCGGGCAAGCGCGCCGGTAAATGCGCCGCGCTCATGACCGAACAATTCAGCCTCGATCAGTTCGCGGGGAATGGCTGCCATGTTAACGGCGACAAAGGGTTTCGCCTTGCGTGGGCCGAGATCGTGCAGCGCACGCGCGACGAGTTCCTTGCCGGTCCCCGATTCACCGAGGATGAGCACGGTAAGGTCGGTCGTAACGACGCGCGCGATCATCCGGTAAACATCCTGCATCGCCGCCGAACGGCCGATCAGAGGCAGGTCGGCATCTTCGGACGGCATGATGTCATCGCTGTATCCGCTGCGCGCGAGGCCGTCGCGGACTGCGCGGCACAGCTCGTCGAGATCGAACGGTTTGGGCAGATATTCGAACGCACCTTGCTCGGTCGCGCGCACCGCCGTCGTCAACGTATTTTGCGCTGAAAGGACAATAATCGGCAGATCGGGCCGTTTTTTCAGGATCGACGGCACCAGATCGAGGCCGTTGCCATCGGGCAGGATGACGTCGGTAATCAGAACATCGGGAACGAATTGTTCGAGCAGCGCGACCTGTTCGGCAACGGTCGCCGCAGTGCGGACGTCATGGCCGTCGCGGCGAAGCGCTTCGGTGACGACCATGCGGATGGCTGCGTCATCATCGACGAGGAGGATTTTGGCGCGGGTCAGTTCAAATTTCACTTCGCCCTCGGCAACAGCAGACGGAATATGGTGCGTTCGGGCTGCCCCTCGCGCGCGAACTGGATAATGCCGCCGTTGTCGCGGACGAGTTTGTCGACGAGCGCGAGGCCGAGGCCGCGTCCCGACGATTTCGACGAAACAAAGGGTTCGAACATATGGTCGGCGATTTCGGGCGGCGGGCCAGGGCCATCGTCAATAATGCACAGCTCGATCGGCACCGAAAAACGTTTCCCGCTTTCACCCGGTACCGACACGCCGTGGCGGTAGCCGGTGGTCAGCCAGACAGTGCCACGCTGGCCCGAGGGCACCGCTTCAGCGGCGTTTTTCAACAGGTTGAGGATGATTTGGATCATCGAATCGCGGTCGACAAGCACTGGCGGCAGCGATGGGTCGAATGCGTCTCGAATGTCGATCTTTTCACCGAACCCCGAATTGGCGAGCGCACGGACATGATCGAGGATGGCGTAGATGTTTTCGGGCTTGCCGGTCAGCGGGCGGACGTCGGTGAATGCTTCCATCCGGTCGATCAGCGTGGCGATGCGGTCCACTTCGTCGCGGATGAGGCGAGTGAGCGCGTTGCCGTCTTCGCCGACCGACTGGTCCAGCAATTGCGCCGCCCCGCGAATGCCCGAGAGCGGGTTCTTGATTTCATGCGCGAGCATGGCGGCCGCGCCCGTGGCCGTGCGGACGCCGCTGCGCCGCTCCATTGCCTGCGCCGTCGCAGCG
>JAYUYR010000295.1:0-3608 GCA_043752405.1 Sphingomonas sp.
GCCAAGTTCAGTCATCGCTGCCCGGTAGGATTTAAGTCCGTCGGTTGTGATGACTTCGGGTGAACCGTGGCGCTTCAGCGTCTTCTTCATGAAGGTCAGTGCTGCATCCTTGTCCCGCGTCCTGGTGACGTAGCTCTCGAGGATCTCGCCCTCGTGGTCGACCGCGCGCCAGAGGTACACCATCTCGCCGTTGAGCTTCACGTACATTTCATCAAGATGCCAGCGCCAGTGTCGGAACCCCCGCATGTGATTGACCCTCTTGCGACGGATCTCACGGGCAAAGAGAGGGCCGAACCTGTTCCACCACAGACGTACGGTCTCATGGCAAAGGTCGTAACCGCGCTCGAACAGAAGATCCTCGACGTTGCGCAACGACAGTGGAAACCGCACATACAGCATCACGACCTGACGGATCAGCTCCGGCGATGAATGGAAATAGCGAAAAGGGCTGTCAGGCCTGGGTTTGTAGCGGCGCATGCGGCCGCGCTAGCAGTTCGCTATGAGCGGGGGCAACTTGCCCTGACGGAACCCGCGCCGATCCTGTGCGCGGGCGTGACGACTTACTCTCCGATGAAGCATTTTGGGCTCAAGCCAGGCCAGATACTGGGCGTCGCCGGGATCGGCGGGCTCGGCCATATGGCGATCCAGATCGGCAAGGCACTCGGTGCGACGGTGGTCGCGTTCACCACCTCGACTGACAAGGTTGGTGCCGTGAAGGCACTCGGCGCTGATAAAGTTGTGATAATGGACGACGAAAAAGCCGTCAGTGCGGCAGCGCTGTCGATCGACATGATGATCGACACCATTCCGTATCCGCATGATCTTGGCAATTATCTCGGCTTCATGAAGCCTGGGTCGACCCTCGTCATCGTCGGCAATATGATGCAATTCGCGGCGTTCAACCCGGGGCCGATGGTGTTCAACAGGATCGCGGTGGCCGGATCACTGATCGGCGGCATTGCCGACACCCAGGAAGTGCTCAACCTGTGCGCTGAGCACGGCATCCGGCCCGAGATCGAGATGATCAATATAGCTGACATCAATGACGCGTTCGCCAGCATCAAGACTGAAAACGTGCGCTTTCGTCATGTAATCGACATGTCCTCACTAAAAGCTGACCATGCGGCAACCGAAAACGGTCGCGAACATTTGGATGCGCCGACACGAGGAGACCCGGTCAACCGCAAGACGGCGTTAGGCACCTGACGACGGCCGGGGAACTGGTAAGATAATCATGCCGTACTGAACCGATACCGAAACGAATTCCCCGGACGCCGAATTCCGGATTTTCTGGGTACAATACTAGGCCGTAGACTCATAAAACTGCCGGTCGGCTAGCGCCAACAAAACGGTCGTTCGCGGCGCTTGGTCGGCGTTTCAGCTCTTGCCGTACATTCAGGTAACGTCTGCTACCGACTCTACCAACCTTCCGGCCGTGAATGCAGCTGCGCTGCTAATGCGATGCTGCCTGTGCGGGGAGTGGGAAAGCTAACCCGACCAAAATCGTTTCACGGACGTCGGCGGCTCGGCTAGATAATGGCGGTGCGCGTAGCTAGCAGGAAACCAATATGAAGCGATCTGTGGTGTTGATGCCTTTCGCGCTGTTGGCGGCCTGTAGCGGCGAGTCCCCGATGCAGAGCGTCGCGCCGACGCCCGAGACCATCGCTTTCCTAAAGCTCGACGCTGCAACGTTGCGCGGCTGCGTCGATGTTGAGTCGATCGTCGTCGACGGGGTCGCGGGGTTGGTCACGGGCTCCGAGAACGGGGCTCTGGCATCGGCAGCGAAGACCGGCCTCGATCGCTGCGGAGAAGTGTCGCGCGTGATCAACGTCGCCGGGCGCCCAGCCGCCGAGCGGCCCCGCGTGGAGGCATGCCAGCGCGCGTTCGCCGCGAAGACCAGGGCCTATACGGCGCTGAACCAAGCGCTTGCAGCTGAAGGCGACTTCATGGCCGCCCAGCGGGGTACGCGCGCGTTCCTTGCCGGTATTCGGGAGTCCACGCCGCAAATGCGCGTCTGCAACACCCCCACGTGACCGGAAGACTACTGCCGCCAACGGTTCCGCCGTTCGTGGAGCTCAATGGCTCGCGCAAGAGCGCCTATCGTTCGTGCATGCTTTGCCTAAAGCATTGTTGGAAGTCGGTCCGACTGCTTTCGGGCGCCGATGAGCGGAAGGGGACGTCCATTCGGCTGCTCCTGAGGGCAGCGATGCGCCCTTGGCGGTACTGTCAAACTAACCAGCAATTGGTTTCGTTTGCCTGCCTGAGGCATGCGACGCTCATGCCAGCGACTGCTTTCGGCTGAAACGAAAGTGGATCAGATAAACAACGAAGCGTGATGATCGAACCGCGTTAAAACGCGATAACCAACTTGGAAAAGTGCTGCCCCATTGCTCTGACAGTACCGCCCGGATGAAAGGCAGCATATTGCTACGTAGTGAGATTCACGCCGGGGGCGTTGATTGCGACACTAAAATAGTTCGTCGCAGAGCAGCCGTAAAAGCCCTTTGAACGGTTCTGCCATTCCGCCGGTCGCAACGAGGGAGAGAATATTGGTTTGCCGTCAAATCGGATTTCGGAAGTAGCGCTCTCTCGCGCCTTTGCCTGTAGCCGCACGAGCTTCTACGCCGACCCGCCAAGCCTTTCCGAACGATAATAATTGAAGTTTAGCCATATGGAGAGCGCCCCTAGCAGGTGCCAGATCGCATGCCCCTGCAGGATACTGTCCGGCGAGCACAACGTCCCGCGCTGGTCCATGACCCAGATTGTGAACGCCACTGCCGTCGCCAAAATCCCCAGCAGGTAGCAGCGCACCAAAGCCCCGTTCCGCAACGGTCGCGCAAAGACTAGCTCAATCAAGATCGCGACCAACAACACGACTGCGAACAACCAGCGCCGGACCTCAGGCTCGATGACGAGGGCAGCTACCAGCACCGCGCACAAGACGACGTACACCACAATCGCGATCTTGTCCGGTATCGACCGCCAACGCGCGATAGCCCACACTAATAGGAATGATCCCACCAAATACATGCCGAGCACGTCGAGGAACTGCCCCCATAGCGTCAGCGTCGCGTGCAGGAGCACGGACCCGATCCCGACCATGATCGCGATTACCCCGAACGTTGTTGCGGCCGTCCGCGGAAACGCCGAATCCCAAGCCGGGCCGCGTGCCAGCCCGATCATCAGGAAGCCTACCACTACATAGCCGTATGCCGACCAACTGTCCGAAGGCTGCACGATCAGCGCGCCGAGCCGCGGCCTCTCGCAAAAGCAGCGTGTCGCAGTGCACGTCGCTGCGGAAAACCGCGAATAATCGGGACCGATGAGCATCAACGCGCCGGTCGTTAGGAACGCCGCCAACAAACTCCACCGCAAGGCGAAAATCCACTGTCGTGACGTAATTTGCGGCATGCCTATCCCCCGTTTCGGTGACGCTAGACCCTCACCCGCGAAGCGTCATTAAAACATTGCGATCGGCCCGCTGAACAAATGGCCGCTTCCTGTGGTTTTATTGGTGCTGTCAGTCTTATGCGAACCCGTCTCTGGTTGACGCACTGATGCTGCAATCGAGATACGCCTAGGCCATGAGGGATTGCCACCCGGCAAGT
>JAYUYR010000296.1:0-3593 GCA_043752405.1 Sphingomonas sp.
GTGTTCGCCTCGAACCTCGCGTCGACCCATTGGCAAAGTAACCCGCCGGATGTTTTTTTCGGTAATTTTAAGGTGAAGGCTTCAAATGCCAACGATTAACCAGCTGGTCCGCAAGGGCCGCGATCCGCAGAAGGCCAAGTCCAAGGTTCCTGCGATGGAAGCAAATCCGCAGAAGCGTGGCGTTTGCACGCGCGTCTATACGACCACCCCGAAAAAGCCGAACTCGGCGCTGCGCAAGGTGGCAAAGATCCGCCTGACCAATCAGCGCGAAGTCATCAGCTATATCCCGGGTGAAGGCCACAACCTTCAGGAACACAGCGTCGTCCTGATTCGTGGCGGTCGTGTTCGCGATTTGCCCGGTGTGCGTTATCACGTGCTGCGCGGTGTTCTCGATACCCAGGGTGTCAAGGACCGGAAGCAATCCCGTTCCAAATACGGCGCTAAGCGTCCGAAGTAAGCCGCAGGCTCGTTCTGCATCAGGCTGAAGTTTAGAAGGAAATATCTATGGCTCGTCGTCGTCGTCCCGAAAAGCGGATCATTCTCCCCGATCCCCGTTATGGTGATCTCGTCCTTTCCAAGTTCATGAATAGCGTCATGCTCGACGGCAAGAAAGCTGTCGCCGAAGGTATTGTCTATACCGCGATGGAAACCGTCGAGACGCGCGCCAAGCGTGATCCGATCGGTGTATTTCATGATGCGCTGAACAACGTGAAGCCCGGCATTGAAGTGCGCAGCCGCCGTGTCGGTGGTGCGACCTATCAGGTGCCTGTCGAAGTGCGGACCGAGCGTTCACAGGCGCTCGCGATCCGTTGGCTGATTACGGCAGCGCGCAACCGCAGCGAACACACGATGGCCGCGCGCCTTTCGGGTGAATTGATGGATGCCGCGAACAACCGTGGCAACGCGGTGAAAAAGCGCGAAGACACGCACCGCATGGCCGAAGCCAATCGCGCCTTCTCGCATTATCGCTGGTAGTTTTTTCGCCGGCTATTCGGCTGGCCCTGGAGAATAATCATGGCACGCAGCCATCCACTGAGCATGTATCGCAATATTGGAATCATGGCGCACATCGATGCGGGTAAAACCACAACGACCGAGCGCATCCTCTATTACACCGGCAAATCCTACAAGATCGGGGAAGTGCATGAAGGCACGGCGACGATGGACTGGATGGAGCAGGAGCAGGAGCGCGGGATCACCATCACGAGCGCCGCGACGACATGTTTCTGGAACGATCACCGCATCAACATTATTGATACGCCCGGACACGTCGATTTCACGATTGAAGTCGAGCGGTCGCTTCGTGTGCTTGACGGCGCAATCACCTGTTTCGACGGTGTCGCGGGTGTTGAGCCGCAGTCGGAAACCGTATGGCGGCAAGCCGATAAGTATAGCGTGCCGCGCATGTGCTTTATCAACAAGCTCGACCGCACCGGCGCGAACTTTGAAATGTGTGTTCAGATGATCAAGGATCGTCTGGGCGCGCGTCCGGCAGTGCTGTATCTACCGATCGGCATTGAAGGCGGGTTCAAGGGGCTGGTCGATCTCGTCGAGAACCGCGCAATTATCTGGCTCGAAGAATCGCTGGGCGCGAAGTTCGAATATCAGGACATTCCCGACGATCTGAAAGCGGCTGCTGCGAATGCGCGGTCGGAGCTGATCGAAATGGCCGTCGAACAAGACGATGACATCATGGAAGCCTATCTTGAAGGCACCGAGCCCGATGTGGCGACGCTAAAGCGCTTGATCCGGAAGGGCACGCTGGGGTCGGCGTTCGTGCCGATCTTGTGTGGCTCCGCTTTCAAGAACAAGGGTGTGCAGCCGCTCCTCGATGCGGTGGTTGATTACCTGCCGTCGCCGCTGGACGTGCCAGCGATCAATGGACTTAAGCTGGATGGGGTTACCGAAGATTCGCGCGCGGCAAGCGACGATGCACCGTTTTCGGCGCTTGCATTCAAGATAATGAACGATCCCTTTGTCGGCACGCTGACCTTCGCCCGCATTTATTCGGGCAAGTTGGAGACCGCTTCGTCGGTGCAGAATTCGGTCAAGGACAAGAAGGAAAAGGTCGGCCGCATGCTGCTCATGCATGCCAATGACCGCGAGGATATTCAGGTCGCCTATGCCGGCGACATCGTGGCGCTGGCGGGTCTGAAGGACACGACCACGGGCGATACGCTGTGCGCGCAGGACAAGCCGATCATATTGGAACGGATGGAATTCCCTGATCCCGTGATTGAGGTTTCGGTCGAACCCAAGACCAAGGCCGACCAGGAAAAGATGGGCGTGGCATTGAACCGCCTTGCCCGCGAAGACCCGTCTTTCCGCGTTTCGACCGATCACGAATCGGGCCAGACCATTCTGAAAGGGATGGGCGAGCTTCACCTCGAAATCATGGTCGATCGCATGAAGCGCGAATTTAAGGTCGAGGCCAATGTTGGCGCGCCGCAGGTGGCGTATCGCGAATATCTCGCGAAGAAGGTCGACATTGATTACACGCACAAAAAGCAGTCGGGTGGTTCAGGGCAGTTTGGTCGCGTCAAGCTGACGTTGACTCCCGGCGAGCGCGGCAGTGGCGTGTTGTTTTTTGACGAAGTGAAGGGCGGTAATATTCCCAAGGAATATATCCCGTCGGTCGAAAAGGGCATGCGCGAAATTGCGCAAACCGGTTCGCTGATCGGCTTCCCGATCATCGATTTTGAAATCCATCTTTACGATGGCGCTTACCATGACGTCGATTCGTCGGCACTGGCTTTCGAAATCACCGGTCGTGCGGCAATGCGCGAAGGCGCGCAGAAATCGGGCATTAAACTGCTCGAGCCGATCATGAAGGTTGAAGTCGTGACCCCAGAGGATTATCTAGGTGACGTCATTGGCGACATGAACAGCCGTCGTGGTCAGATTCAAGGCACCGATAGCCGCGGCAATGCGCAGACGGTCGAAGCGATGGTGCCGCTGGCCAACATGTTCGGTTATGTGAACCAGCTGCGTTCGTTTACGCAGGGACGTGCGCAATATTCGATGCAGTTCTCGCATTATGAGGAAGTTCCGGCCAACGTCGCGGACGAAGTCAAAGCGAAGCTGGCATAATCAAAAATTTATGACTATGGGCCTCGCCGGAAGCGGCGACGCTCGCAACAATTAGATTTGAAGAAGGTAGGATAATGGCAAAAGCAAAGTTCGAGCGGAACAAGCCGCATTGCAACATCGGCACCATCGGTCACGTCGACCATGGCAAGACATCGCTCACCGCAGCGATCACCAAAGTGCTGGCCGAAACCGGCGGCGCCACGTTCACCAGCTATGCCAACATCGACAAGGCTCCTGAAGAGCGCGAGCGCGGCATCACGATTTCGACCGCGCACGTCGAGTATGAAACCGAAGCACGCCACTATGCGCACGTCGATTGCCCGGGCCACGCAGATTATGTGAAGAACATGATTACGGGCGCCGCGCAGATGGACGGCGGCATTCTCGTCGTTTCGGCCACTGACGGCCCGATGCCACAGACCCGCGAGCACATCCTGCTGGCGCGTCAGGTTGGCGTTCCCCAGCTCGTCGTGTTCATGAATAAGGTCGATCT
Organism: Sphingomonas sp.; assembly: GCA_043752405.1. Lineage (GTDB taxonomy): Bacteria > Pseudomonadota > Alphaproteobacteria > Sphingomonadales > Sphingomonadaceae > Sphingomonas_O. Next base: position 3,584 of record JAYUYR010000296.1, read on the forward strand.
GGTCGACGAC
>JAYUYR010000297.1:0-3589 GCA_043752405.1 Sphingomonas sp.
GTTCGGGCGCCAAGGTAACGAGCGTTTTGCCGTGTTTTAGCGAAGACAGCAGATCAATCGCACTGGCATCTATCTTGCGGAGCTTGGCTGCATCGTGGATGCCGCGCTTGCCGACATTCAGGAACGGCCCTTCGATATGAATGCCGACGACACCTGGCACGCCCGCCAATATTGCACCATCGACTGCCGCGATTGCCGCCGCGACTACATCCATCGTGTCGCTGATGATCGTCGGCATGATCGCCGTTGTGCCATAGCGCCGATGCGCCGCTGCGATTGCCGCTACGCCTTCGACGGTCGGCACGTCATTGAACAAGACGCCGCCTCCGCCATTCACCTGCGTATCGATAAAGCCGGGCAGCAAAATCCCGCCTTGTAGCGCATGTCGCGTTAACCCGACAGGCACATGATCCTCGGCTACAATTCCGACGATTTGCCCCGCCTCAACCAGCAGCGCGTGGCCAACTCGCCAATCGTCTGCCGCCAAGATACGCGCGGCGGTGAAAGCCGTGACAGTCATCGCGTTTCGGTCACCTTGTTGAGCAGCGGTGGATGATCGGGATCATAGCCGCGTTTGACGGCCAGCGCATTAACCATGCGATAAAAGCTCTGGATCATGGCAATCGGTGCAAGCGCAGTATGCAAGCCCGTTTCCAGCGGCAGCGCCGTCACTCCGTCCCGTGTTCCGCCCGCCATTGCGATCCGGGCGCCACGGCTCACGAAATTGTCGATCAAAGAATCCATGCCTAGCGCGGCCTTGTCCTGCGGCGGGAATACCAGCACCGGAAAGCCGGGCTTAACTAGCGCCATAGGCCCGTGTGCGACCTCGGCTAGGCTAAACGCTTCGGCATGAAGGCCGCAGGTTTCCTTGAACTTCAGCGCAGCTTCCTGTGCGATACCCAGCGTCAAGCCGCGCCCCAGCACGAACATACTCTGCGCCCCGGCAAACAAATCGACCGCCGCCGACCAATCCGCTTCCCATGTCGTCTCCAGCACATCGCCGAATCCCGCCAGCGCGCCGCGCAATTGCTCGTCATCGCTCCATTCGGCAACCAGATGCGCAATAACGGACAGCATTCCGATATAGCTTTTCGTGGCCGCAACGCTGGTTTCTGAACCGGCATAAACGGGCAGAACGATGTCGGCCAATCCGGCAAGCGGCGAAGTCACATCGTTGACGATTGCAATCACCAACGCCCCCGCTTTTTTCGCAACCGCAGCCGAAATCAGCAAATCCGGGCTGCGCCCCGATTGCGAAATCAGGATGAACGGCGCACCCGCGATGTTGAGCAACGGCCCGCCGTAGATCGAACTAATCGACGGTGCCTGCGACACCGTCGCCACACCGAGTCGCGTTTCGATCATATATTTGGCATAAGTCGCAGCATGATCCGAACTGCCGCGCGCGCAGGTGAACAATATTTGCGGCGCCATCTGCCGCAGCCGCGCGCCTGTTTCGCGCATCAAAATGGCGTTCATCGTGCACTGACGCCGCACGACGGCTGCGCTCTCGGCGGCTTCGGAGAACATGATTGTCATAAGTCCAATCTAATACCAATGCTCCCAATTTTGGCAATATTGGTATTATAGCAGTCGACAATATCAGATGTTTTACCTTAGATTACCGAAATGTCGCAGCAAGCAACCGCAATGTTCGTCACGAATGTCAGCGACCATTTCGGCGACCGGCTCATGACAAGCGACGGCGCGCTGGCGCATTATGCCCAAAGCGAGGGGCATCATCGCTATGCGCCGCCCTCGGTCGTTGTCCAGCCGACCAATATCGACGATGTCCAGCGCGCTGTCACTGCCGCGATTGCAAGCGGTTTGCCGATTATCGGCTATGGCGCGGGCACGTCGCTGGAGGGTAATGCTGCAGCCGTAAACGGTGGCTTGTGCATCGATTTTTCGCGCATGGACCGTATTCTTGAGGTCAATGCCGAAGACCTGCTTTGTATCATCGAGCCCGGCGTTACGCGCGAGCAGCTGAATACCGAATTGCGGACGAGCGGTTTGTTCTTCCCGGTCGATCCGGGCGCGAACGCCTCGCTCGGTGGTATGATCTCGACCCGCGCGTCGGGCACCACAACCGTGCGCTACGGCAGTATGCGCGACAATGTGCTGGCGTTGAAAGTGGTGACGGCGGACGGCAGCCTGATCAGAACGGGCACACGGGCGCGCAAATCGGCGTCGGGTTATGATCTGACGCATTTGTTCACGGGGTCCGAAGGGACGCTCGGCCTGATCGTCGAGGCCACGCTGCGCCTGCACGGACAGCCCGACAAAATCCTTGCCGCGACCTGGGATTTTGAAACTGTTCAGGGCGCGGTCGATACTGTCATCACGACGATCCAGTCCGCCGTGCCGATGGCGCGGATGGAATTGCTCGACTGTGCAGCGATCCGCGCCTGCAATGCGTTCAGTGGTCTGGGCTTGCCCGAAAAGCCGATGCTGTTCCTCGAATTCCACGGGTCCGAAGCGAGTGTCGCCGACCAGCTCGCGCTCGTCCGCATGATCGGCGAGGGCAATGACGGCGGCACACTTAATTTTGCGACTGCCGCCGAAGATCGCAATGCGCTTTGGAAAGCGCGGCATCAGGCGCTTCCCTCGGCACGCGCGCTCATCCCCGGCGCGGTCGTCTGGACGACCGACATTTGTGTTCCAATCTCGAAACTGTGCGAAGCGATCACGCTGGTGCAGGGCGCTGTCGAGAAAGCGCGACTGACCGCACCAATTCTGGGCCATGTCGGCGACGGCAATTTCCACACGCTGTTTGTCCTACCACCCGACGATGACGCCGCGTGGGCAGCGGCGAAGGTGATCAATGAAATGATGATCGACTTCGCGCTCTCAGTCGGCGGCACCTGCACTGGTGAACATGGCATTGGTTTGGGCAAGCGCCATGCCATGTGCCGCGAACATGGGAACGAGGCGGTGGCAGTGATGAGGCGGTTGAAGGATGCGCTCGACCCCAAGGGGCTGTTGAACCCGGGCAAGCTGTTTCTCGATTAAACCTTCAAAATCCAGCCGCGACGCCTTAGCCACGGCAGGACTGCACAGGAAATCGCGGCGGCGATGCCCGCGAACAGCAATGACGCGACTGCCGGATTCATGCCGGTGGCGGCCAGAGCATCGAACGATATTTTCCACAGTTTTTCGCCGTTCGGCATTTGGCGCACAATGATTGCGATAAGGATGTGGTGGACGACGTAAAGCGTCAGCGCTGCCTGCCCCAGCGTGACGGTCCAGCGCGCCACGGCATTCCTGCCGATCTTCGGCCAAAGCCCCCTGAGTACTGCCCAAAACGCAATGCCAATGCCGCAGGTGACAAGCGCGAAACTGGCGGTCCACAGATTCTTGTTGATCGGGAGGATGGGGCTGAGCGCCACACCCAAGAGGATCAGCGCCATACCCACGCCCCCCAAAGTCATCGCACCAACCGTTCGCGCCTGCATCCAGCGCATTATCGCAACGCCGATCAAGCCATTGGCAATCGAGGGGAAGGTCGACAATATCCCCTCGGGCTCCCATGTCGTGCGCAGGACGCGGCCGGGGATGAAATTCTGGTCGAGCCAGCCGCTGATCCCCA
>JAYUYR010000298.1:0-3587 GCA_043752405.1 Sphingomonas sp.
GGTCGGCAGTCACGTCGATGATGTCGCCATCGGGATGCTCAACGCGGATGCGCCGTGCGTGCAGGTGCATCTTGCGGCTGACAGTGCCGGTCAGGAAGCTTGCCTTGCCGCCATATTTACCGTCGCCGACGATCGGGTGGCCAATGGCGGCCATGTGGACGCGTAGCTGATGTGTGCGACCGGTAAAAGGCTGCAGCTCGACCCAAGCGGCGACATTGCCCGCGCGCTGGACTACCCTGTATCGCGTCCGCGCGGGACTGCCCTCTTTTTCATCGACGTGCATTTTCTCGCCGCCGGTGCCCGGCTGCTTTGCAATGGGCAATTCGATCATGCCATCGTGGATGTCGGGCACGCCGACGATGATCGCCCAATAGACATTGCGCGCAGTGCGGCTGGAAAAGGCCGTCGCGAAATGCGCGGCCGCACGCGGGGTGCGGGCGACGAGGAGCGCACCCGACGTGTCCTTGTCGAGGCGGTGGACGAGCTTGGGCCGCCCCTTGCCCTCATAGATCAACGCATCGAGCAGGCGGTCGACATGATCGACCGTGCCGCTGCCCCCCTGCGTCGCGAGGCCCGGCGGCTTGTTCAGAACGAGGCCCGCATTGTCCTTGTAGAGGACCAGACTCTGCGCAAAGGCAATTTCATCGTCGGTCAGGTTGGAGACGGCGCGCTTGGGCCGCTCGGACGCGACCTTGGCCATAACGGGTTCGGCGGGGGGCACGCGGATGATCTGGCCTGCGACGATCCTGTCGCCGGGCGTCGAGCGGGCGCCGTCGACACGGAGCTGTCCCGTCCGTGCCCAGCGCGAGACGATATTAAAGCTGGCGTCGGGCAAATGCCGCTTGAACCATCGGTCGAGGCGGATGCCGTCATCGTCGGCGGCAACGGTAAACTGGCGGACAGCATCGGTCATGCCAGCGGCCCTAGCGCGAACGCGTCAAACTCACCAGCCTGCGTCTGGTTGATTAAGCGATCGCCGTGATCGTCACCGGCAATCCGTCACGCGGTTTGGGGATGGGCCAGGCCTGCCACTTTTTGCCGCTGGTTTCGGCCAAGTCGATACGGTGCGTACGCAGCAGATGCCACATCAAAATCTTGGTCTGCATATAGGCAAAGTGCAGGCCGAGGCACATATGCGCACCGCCGCCGAACGGCACCCAGGCATATTTATGCCGCCCCTTCGACGCTTCGGGTGTGAAGCGCATCGGATTGAACTTTTCGGGATCAGGCCAATATTCGGCCATGTGGTGGACGTGCGAAATCTGAATGCCGACGAAGGTACCGACGGGGAAATCATAGCCGCCGAACGAAAAAGGTTTCAGCGCGCGGCGCGGCAGCGAAGGCACCGGGGCCATGAAGCGCAGCGATTCCTTGAACGCCATTTCGGTAAGCACTAAATCACCGAGTTGGTCGTACGGCAAGTCTTCGTCGTTGATGCCCAGCCCTTCCATTTCGGCGCGCAGCTTGTCCTGCCATTCAGGATTTTGGCCGAGAAGCATGACCATTGATGTCGCCGACGACGTGATCGTATCGTGCGCGGCCATCATCAGGAAATTCATATGATCAACAATGGCGAGGTCACTCAGGTAGCTACCGTCCTCGTTCATGGTCCGGCAAATCTGGCTGAACATATCGTTGGCAGTGCTAGCACGCCGCTTGGGCACTTCCTGTCCGAAATAATCGAGTAGATACTTGCGCCCCGCTACACCGCGCGCCATCGGTGTGCCGGGGATCGGCGAGCGGATCGGCGTAACCGATGCCTGCACCATGTCGACGAATGCCTTGTTGATCTTGGCGGCTTCAGGTCCGAACGGAATACCGAGGAACGACGTTGCAGCGAGGTCAAGCGTCAGCGCTTTGATTGCTGGATAAAATTGGATTGGCTTGCCCGACCATTCGGATATCCGCGCCTTGATCCCGGCGTTCAGCGCATCAGCATACATGCGCATCGGTTCGGGCTTGAACGCGACCGACAGGATGCGGCGGTCGGCGCGGTGCTTGTCACCGTCGATCAGCATGAGGCCACCGGGGAAAAGCTGGTTGAGAGTCACGCCCCAGCCCTGTTCGGACGAGAAAATCTTGTCCTTGTCGAACAAAACGAGCTCGTTCGCCTCTGCCCCGATCAAATGAACGAAGCGCCCGCCGAAACTGTGCGCGCGGTAGACTGGGCCATAGGCCGCGACCATCCGCTTTTGAAATCCGGGCGGGTCGGCCAGTTGCGACAGCGTCGTGCCGATTATCGGCCAGCCATCGGTGCCCGGAATATGATCGACATCCTGCCCACATTCGGGCGGCAACCAGTGCGGATTGGCAGGAAATGTGTCGGCGCGTGGCATCGGCGGCTCCTTTGACTTGCCCGTAGCTACACGCGATTAGGTTTCAGTTAAAGACGGAGCACGCGCGCGGTGACGAGCTTTTGCCCCGCTTTCTTTATGGCATCGATCAGGATGTTCTTGCGCCTGGCAGTCTTGTTACAGAATCCCCGCGCTTGTGACCGGGAGACGGCTTGTGAATTCGCAGCGGTGTCAAGCGTCAGGAATTGCTCGCTCGGTAGAGCGCTCTGTGCCGCTTGCCGCGCAATTGACAACGCCAGCGTTTCTTCAGGCGCAAGCGTTACCTTGTCCCCGCACGTATCCGCTGCTTTCTGCACTGTGGAACCGTTGCCGAGCACGACTTTGGCAAGATCGCCGAGACCCATTGCATAGGCCGGAACGGCGGTGATCGCGATTGTTGCAGCCAGTGCGCCCCTGAATTTCAAAGTCATTGCGACTTCCCCCTTTTTTCATCCTCGTCGGCAAGTGTCGCAGGGAACGCAGGCGATGCCAAGACGGCTTGACGATCGACCCCGTTGACGGCCACACGACTGTATATCCAGTCAAATTACAAAGGTATTGTTATGACTCGTGCGCTCGCTCTTGTTCTGTGTTTCGCTGTCCCGCTAAGCGCTGTGCCGACGATGGTCGTGGCCGCGCCCGCCAAAAAGGCCATGACGCCAGCGGCAAAGCTCAAGAAGCTGTTTGCCGACAGCGACGAAGCCTCGCTCAAGCGCAATCCACTGAACGCGCTGTTCCGCGGTGATTTGCGCTATGCTGACCGGCTCGGCGATATCGGCACCGAGGTCCTTTATAATGCCGAACGTGCCGCGGGGCAAAGCGACCTGCGCAGCTTGCGGGCCATACCGCGTGCCAAGCTGGGCGCAACCGACAGGATTGCGTACGATGTATTTGAGGCGCAAACGGTCGATGGCCTGAAGAACCTTAGCCCCGATATCCTCGCGCTGACAAAAGTGCGGCCGATCAACCATTTCTTTGGTTTTCACACATTCTACCCGACCTTTGCGAGTGGCAAGGGCGCGGCGCCGTTCAAGACCGTGCTTGATTATGATAACAACCTGAAACGTCACAGGCAGTTTGTCGAGCTGATGGACCGTTCGATCGGGCGCTTCCGTGAAGGGATGGGCACCGGTGTCGTCGAGACCAAGCTGACCATACGCAATGTCATCGACCAGCTTGATGCGCAGTTGAAGCAGACGCCCGAGGACTCGCCTTATTATGCGCCGGCCAAGGCGATCCCCGGGACGTTCAGTG
>JAYUYR010000299.1:0-3567 GCA_043752405.1 Sphingomonas sp.
GAGACGCTCGTTCTGTTCGGTGCGGTCTGGTGGTTGTGGGTCTATACCAGCTGGGCGACGAACTGGCTCGATCCCGAACGCGGCGCCGTGCGTACGCTACTGATGGCGATGATGCTCGGGGGACTGGTGATGGCGGTCGCTTTGCCCGATGCTTATGCGGGCGGCGGACTGGTGTTTGCTGCTGCTTATGTGACAATGCAGATTGTGCGGACGGTGGTGATCATATTTGCATCGCACGGTGTGCACAGCGCGCGTGCCCGCAACTTCGCGCGCATGACCTTTTACTTCGTGCTGTCAGCTCCTTTTTGGCTGGCGGGCGCTTTTGCCGAGGCCGACACGCGGCTGGCTTACTGGGCGGTCGCCGTGGCCATCGAATATGCCGGACCGGGGTTATTCTTCCGCACACCCTTTCTTGGGCGATCGAGCAGCGCCGACTGGGACATTTCGGGCGCGCATATGGCCGAACGCTGCGCGCTGTTCATCATCATCGCACTCGGTGAATCAATCCTCATCACCGGCGGCACCTTTGCGAAACTGGCACCGACCACGCCGACGATCATCGCTTTCGTCACCAGTTTCACCGCGAGCGCGGCAATGTGGTGGATTTATTTCGACACCGGAGCCAAGCGCGGCGGCGAGGCCATCGAGCACACCGAAGACACCGGGCGGCTGGCGCGCAATGCCTATACTTATCTCCACATGCCGATAGTTGCGGGAATCATTGTCATGGCGGTGGGGGATGAAATGATGCTTGCGCATCCTCTCGACCGTGCATCGCTCGGCTTTATCCTCGTAGCCTGTGGAGGACCGTTGTTGTTTCTGGCGGGGAATCAGGCGTTCAAGTGGATGACCGCAAATCGCCCGTACCCGCCGTTGTCGCATTTTGGTGGAGAGGCTGTCTTGATCGGCATCGGCATTGTCGGGTGGAAGTTCGGCTGGGCATCACTCACCGTTGGCGTGAGCGTCGCGATCGCCCTAATCTTGACCGCTATCTGGGAATGGTTTTCAATCAATGGCGGTTGGAAGCGATGGATCCCGTGGATATCGACCACGCGAAAGATTGCTCCAGACGACGCTGCCGGATAGAACGCGGCGTTCATGTCGCAACCGCTCATCATTGCCGTGCCCAAGGGGCGCATCTTGGCCGAAGCGCTTCCGCTGATGGCGCGCGCGGGTATCGTTCCCGAAGCAGGCTTTGGCGACGAGGATGATCGACGGCTGCGCTTTGCTACCAATAATCCCGCCATCGGCCTGATCCGGGTCCGGGCATTCGATGTCGCGACGTTCGTGGCGCATGGCGCGGCGCAGATGGGGGTTGTGGGTTCCGACGTGATCGACGAATTCGATTATTCAGAGCTTTATGCGCCGGTCGATCTGAACATCGGCCATTGCCGGATATCGGTCGCCGAGCCTGCCGAAATGGCCGAATCAGACGATCCCCGCCAGTGGAGCCATGTGAGGGTGGCAACAAAATATCCCAACCTGACGCGCAAACATTTCGAGGCGCGCGGGATTCAGGCTGAGTGTGTGAAATTGAATGGGGCGATGGAACTTGCGCCTACGCTCGGGCTGTCGAGCCGGATCGTCGATCTGGTGTCGTCGGGGCGGACGCTTAAGGACAATGGCCTGGTCGAAGTCCAAGTGATCGCGCAGGTCTCTGCGCGGCTGATCGTCAACCGCGCGGCGTACAAAATGCGCGACGACCTGTCGCCGCTGGTCGAAGCGTTCCGCGGCGCAGTCCGATGATCAGGCTTTCTACTTCAGATTTAGAGTTCGGTTCCTTGTTTGCCAGGCTGGTTGATGCACGTCGGGATACCGACGAAGATATATCGCGCGATGTCGCTTTTATTCTATCGCGGGTGAGGAACGAAGGCGATGCGGCAATTGCCGACCTGACGCAGAAGTTTGACCGGCATAGCCTGCCGTGGCGTATCGATATGGCTCAATGCCAGGCGGCACTCGCGGCGCTCGATGCGGATTTGCGCGCAGCGCTCGAACTGGCGGCGGCACGGATCCTGGCATTTCACGAAGGTCAGCGCCCTGTCGACCGTGACATGACCGATGCCGCCGGTGTTCGCCTTGGCGCACGGTGGAATGCAGTGGATGCAGCGGGGCTTTATGTGCCCGGCGGACGCGCAGCTTATCCGTCTTCGGTACTGATGAATGCGATTCCGGCAAAAGTCGCAGGGGTCAAGCGGCTGGTGATGGTCACACCGACGCCGGGCGGCGAGGCCAATCCGCTGGTCCTCGCCGCGGCCGCGCTGGCGGGCGTCGACGAAGTCTGGCGGATCGGTGGCGCGCAAGCCGTCGGTGCACTGGCGTTCGGTACTGCGACAATCGCGCCCGTTGATGTCATCGTCGGCCCCGGCAACGCCTGGGTGGCGGAAGCCAAGCGCCAGCTTTATGGCCGCGTCGGCATTGATATGGTCGCCGGACCATCAGAGATTCTGGTCGTTGCCGACGCCGCGAACGACCCTGACTGGATTGCTGCCGATCTGCTCAGTCAGGCCGAACATGACCCGACCAGCCAGTCGATCCTGATCACCGATGACGCAGCCTTCGCCGATGCCGTGGCGGCGGCGGTCGAGCGTACACTCGTGACGATCGCTAGCGAAGGCGTGGCGCGGGCAAGCTGGACAACACACGGCGCGATCATCGTCGTCGGTCATTTCGACCAGGCTCCTGCACTGATCGACCGGCTTGCCCCTGAACATCTTGAACTCGCCATCGCCGATGCGGAAGGCATGTTCGGCCGCATCCGGCATGCCGGTTCGGTTTTTCTCGGCCGCCACACCCCCGAAGCGATCGGCGATTATCTTGCCGGTCCCAACCATGTCCTGCCGACCGGCCGTCGCGCGCGGTTCGCGTCGGCGCTTTCAGTGACGGATTTCATGAAACGTACCAGCTTTATCGGGTGTTCACCCGCCTCGCTTGCCGAACTTGGTCCTGCTGCGGTTGCACTGGCGGGCGCTGAAGGCCTTCCCGCGCATGCCCGTTCGATTGCGGTAAGGCTGTGAAGGGCCGTTCCAAATCGCGCTCTGCCGCGCGCCTCGCCGCGGTTCAGGCGCTGTATCAGCACGACATGGAAGCGACGCCACAAGCCAAGCTGCTGCACGAATTCCACCAGCACCGGCTGGGCGCAACGATCGGCGATGACGAATATGCCGAAGCCGAAGCTGACTTTTTCGACGACGTTGTGCAGGGCGCGCTGTCGCGTGCTGACGAGATCGATTCGATTATCATGGGCAAGCTGTCGACGGGCTGGAGCCTGGACCGCCTCGACAAACCAATGCGCGCGATATTACGCGCAGGCACCTACGAACTCCTCGCCCGCGCCGACGTTCCGGTCAAATCGGTCATCAATGAATATGTCGACGTCGCCGATGCGTTCTATGACAAGCGCGAAAAGGGGTTCGTGAACGGGCTGCTCGATGCCGTTGCGAAGGACGTACGGACCTAAACTGTTCCAAGAAAGGCCCGCACAGTCGGTGCGAGATCCTCGCGGTCCAAAGCCAGCGCGATGTTCGCCATGATGAACCCCGCCTTGTCGCCGCAATCGTAGCGCCG
>JAYUYR010000300.1:0-3554 GCA_043752405.1 Sphingomonas sp.
GAATTTGTCGAGCATTTTCAATTCTTCGTCGGTCATCCCCGAATAGGCTTTGCCGACGGGGAGCAGCTCGCCCGCTTCGTTCCAGCAGCCGAACGTGTAATCCGAATAGAAGGACGAACGTTTGCCCGAACCGCGCTGCGCATACATCATCACGCAATCGGCAGTCAGCGCGTCGCGTTTCCATTTATACCACAGGCCGACCCGCCTGCCGGTAACATAGGGACTATCCCGCCGTTTGAGCATGACGCCTTCGATCGCGGCATCGCGGGCACGGCTGCGAATTTCAGCAAGGGCGTCGAAATCACTGGCATCGATGATCATGGACAAGTCGAAGCGGAGGGGATCGAGGCGCGGCATCACCGCCTCCAATCGCGCGCGACGTTCGGTCCACGGAAGGGTACGCAGGTCTTCGTTACCGTCAAACAATATGTCGTAAACCCGAACAAATGCCGGAAAGTCGGCAAGCATCTTTGCTGAGACGATCTTGCGCCCCAGCCGCTGCTGCAGCGCGTTGAAGCTGGCGGCTTCACCGCCCTGGAATTCGCCCCTCACCAGCAATTCACCATCGAACACGCCGGGCACAGTGACGGCCGATGCAACATCGGGGAAGCTGCCCGTCACATCGTCGCCAGTGCGGCTGAACAGGCGGGTTTGCCCTGCGACATGGACGATCTGCACCCGGATGCCATCCCATTTCCACTCGGCAGCATAGTCCGCCAGATCGACCTTGGTATCTTCAAGAGGATGCGCAAGCATGAACGAGCGAAAGACAGGCGTATCGGCAGCAGTCGGTTGTCCGGCGCGCCCTTCAGCCCAGTCGAACAACATGGCGTAGGGGGGCGCGATACCGTGCCAAACTTCCTCTACGGCCTCGACATCAAGGTTGAACGCATTGGCCAGCGCAGTCTTCGCGATGCGCGACGACACGCCTGCACGCAACGCGCCTGTCGCCATTTTGAGCAGGGCAAAGCGTTCGTCCGGCGCAAGCCGATCGAGATAATCCGCCAGAACGGCCGGCGCATCGGACCGGGACAAACTGGCCAGCCGTTCAACAATGGCCCCCAATGACAGGTCAACTTCGCCTGACACTGGCCGTTCGGGCCACAGCAACGCCACCGTTTCCGCGCTGTCGCCGACATAATCGCGGCTCATCCGGTACAGGACGGGGTCGACACGATCCTCGACCAGCGCGCGCACCAGAGCCGGTTTGACCGCAGGCAAATCGAGTCCGCCGGTCAGTGCTGCCAACGCCCAGCCCCGATCAGGGTCGGACGTGCTTTTAAGATAGTCACCGATCAGCCGCAGCTTGGTATTGCGACTGCGCGTATAGATCAGGCGGTCGAGAAGGTCTGCAAAGGCGCGCATTCCACGCTGTCAGACGTTCTGCGCCGCCTCGAACAGGAACCATGCGCGCTGTTCGGCGTCGTCGGTCCAGTTGTCGATCACCGCCGAGGTCGCATTGTCCTTGGCTTCGTCGGCGAGATCCTTTGCGGCACGGAGTTTTTCGATCATCTTCAGATTGTCGTCGCGCAATTCGGCAAGCATCGCCGCGGGTGCAACATAGTCGGCATTATTATCGTTCAGCGACTGATGACGCGAGACATCGCCGATCGAGCGAAGCGTCACATTGCCGATCTTGCGGACGCGTTCGGCAATCAGATCGGTCGTTGCAAAAATCTGGGCCGCCTGATCGTCGAACAGCAAATGATAATCGCGAAAATGCGGGCCCGAAACGTGCCAGTGAAAATTCTTGGTCTTGAAATATAGCGCAAAGCTGTCGGCGAGGATGCCGTTCAGCGCATCGGCGACGGTTGTAGCCTGATTGCTTTTCAAGTCGGTTGGCGTTTTCAGCTTTGCTTTGGGTGTTTTGGCCATGTCTTTATCCCTGCATGATGTGTTCCGGGCGGAAAAACCCATGCCAATGCACTTGGGTCCGCCCGATCCTGTTAATGTGGGGTGCTAGGCAATCAGACGCAACGCCCAAAGTGCCGCATAACCACCGGCCACAATCAAGATCATGCCCAACAGTCGCCGAAACCAGCGCAGGCGCCCTGGTGGCAATGGCACGGCACCCAACGCAACGGCGGCAACGGTTCCTGCCAAGGCGCCCGCAGCGGCGCTGACCGGTGCGGCCTTCCAGATGGCAAAGGCAAAGGCCAGAAACGGTGCCCCCGACCGCCAGACGAACAGCAAGGTGCCAGCAATAGATGCTGGAGGATCGCCAAGGGTTGCTTTGCCAAACTGCCCGCAGCCCGTGAGGACCAGCGCAACGCCGAGCATGAGCGCGCGGGCATGGGCGTTCATCGTCGGGGCCAGGCTAAAGCCGGCAAACGCCGCGATCCCGACCGAAAGGCCGAGCAAGGTTGCCGCCAACGATAATCGGGGAAGGCGCGTAAACTGCGTCGATCGCCCGCCAAATTCCGCGAGCAGCACAGCAATAAGAGTTGGAATGAAAGCGTTCACAGCCGCTCAGCCGTGCAGGCGCAACCCCACCGAGGCAAGATAGCTTTGGGTTGCAGCCGGATCAACGCTGTCGCAACCGACGGCATCGCCCATCGCTTCGAGAAAGGGCAGCACCATTGTCGCCCCGCCCGAATCGGCAATCGAGCTTTCGAGGCTGCGCGCCAGTTCCGCGAGCGGGCGTAGGTCATTGTCGCGGGCGATGCGGCGGATGTCGTCGACGGCAAAGGCCAGCGTGCTGGCTTTGATGTGCGGCAGCTCGCGCGCCAGCCGGTCGATGCGGCTGCACAGCTCGGCTTTGACCGCCAATCTTGCTTCTGCGCCCAATCCCATGACCGTGTCCCTGCCCCCTGCGAGCCGCGAGCGTGCGCCACACGTCGTAAACAAGCCGTTAACGGCCCTGCCACACAGACAGGGCGCTTGACTTTGCGAGAGGCAACCGCCACTGACCTGCGTTTCATAAACATCTTCAGATTCGAAAGTTTAAGGTCATGGCAAAGCCGACCACGGTCAAGATCAAGCTCGTCAGCACGGCTGACACCGGCTTTTACTACACCACGAAGAAGAACCCGCGCAGCCCGAACACCACTGAAAAGATGGTGATGCGCAAATACGACCCCGTCGTGCGCAAGCATGTCGAGTTCAAGGAAGCGAAGATCAAGTAATTTCGGCGCGAGGGCGTATCAGCACCTCGACGCACTCGATAAACCTTAGCAACGAAATCGGTTTCGACACATAGGCGTCGGCGCCGGCAGCGCGGATTCGTTCCTCGTCACCTTTTCCGGCATAGGCAGTGACGGCCATAATCGGGATCGCTTTTAATCCGTCCTCGGCGCGGATCGCTTCGGTCAGTTCAAGCCCCGTCACATGCGGCATCTGAATATCCATCACGATCAGGTCAGGTTCGAACGCCCGCGCGCGGTCCAACGCCTCGCGCCCGTCGCGCACACCTTCTGCGTCATAATCATGCGCGCGCAACAGATCGCAGAATAATCGCAGATTGAGTTCGTTGTCCTCGACAACGAGCACCTTCTTTGCCACGCGCTTGGTCCTTGTTCGATCTGTGCCAAGGATTAGGCGATGGGCGGTAATGA
>JAYUYR010000301.1:0-3544 GCA_043752405.1 Sphingomonas sp.
GACCGCTGCCCGGAAATCGTAAATTTCCGCCGCACGCTCGATCAGCGACCCCGTGGATGGCGTGACTTTGTGGCTCGTGCCCATGTCTTCACGCCACCATGCTGCGCTGGACAAACTCGACGACCATCAGCAGCGCATAAATGCCTACCAATGCCGCCGTCCCGCCCGCAAAATACTTCATTTTCTGCTGCCGCTCGGTCCGCTGGTCCTGCGTCAACACTTCGTGGATCGACCCCAACACCGGCAGGCCCGACGCCTTCGCCAATGCCGAGGGCGTCGCATAACTGCCCTGCAGCTGCCCCATCGCAAAGGCGGCGCCTGCCCCCCCGCCCAACGCCGCAAGCAGCACCGCCGTCAGCAACAACGGGCGATTGGGCGTCGACGGCGTCTTCGGTGCCGACGGCGGATCGATCACGCTGAACTTTGCCGATGCGGTCTGCGTCTGGACATCGCCGCGCAACCGGACATCGTCACGGTCAGCCAGCAGCTTGTCGTACTGGACTTTGAGCACCTGATAACTGCGCTCGAGCCGCGTCTGCTCGGCGGTCACTTCAGGGTTTGAGGCCTGCTGCGCGAGCACAGCATTGATCTGCCCCTGAATCTGCGCCTTGCGCGATGCCAGTGAGCTCGCGACCGCCTGCTTTTCGGCGAGCATCGACCGCAGCGATACATACATCGGGTTCGCCGTCACGATAGCTGGTCCCGGCCGCGCCGCATTGCCGCTCCCGCTCGACGGTGTGCGTCCCAATTCATCGCGCAACGCGACCATGTCGGGATGCTGGTCGGTCCAGCCCCGCGCCCGTCCCTGCGCGATCTGTGCCCGGATCACCGCCGAAGCATCGGGCACCCCCGCGCTGCCGCCGGTCATGGCACCTGCTGTTCGTGTGCTCGCAGGAATCGACCCCATCTGGCCACGCACAGCCGAAAGGCTGGCCTGCACTGCACCGAGCTCACCGTCTATCCGCGACATCTCGCTACGCGCTGCCGAAATGCGGTCGGCAATCGACCCAGCCCCCGGCAACAGCGCAAGGTATTTTTGTTCGAACGCACTGCGGTTCGCCTCGGCCTCGGCAAGCTGCCGCGCGCGCGCATCAAGCTGCGCATCGAGGAATTGCAAGGTCTGCCCGGTTTCAATCTGGCTGCCCGACAGATTGCCATCGACGAACAGCTCGATGATCTTCTGGACGATCTGACGAGCAAGTTTCGCATTATCGGCATCGGAAAGGCTTGAGTCGCCTGACTCCGCCGAAATCTTGAACAGATTGTCCTGCTCGGCCACAACCTTGACGTTCTTGGACAGAACAGCAGCGCGCTCGCTGACGTCGCTGTCATTGGCGACCTGCTTTGCCAAATCGGTGCCGCGCACAACCTTTTCGAGATTAACCGCCGATGTCAGTGTCTGGCGCACGGCGTCAACGCCCTGCTGACGGTCTGACGCCGTAATCCCGACTTTTTCGGGCAGCAATGTGGACGCCTGAACAAGCAGCTTCGCCGTCGATTCATATTTGTTCGGAATCAGGCTGATCACCAGCCAGCCAAGCAGGGCGATCCCCCACCCGACCGCCAGCGCCAACCAACGCCGTTTCCAGACGCTGTGCACGGCAATTAAAACATTGTCGTAAAGCCCGTTCATCAGAACATGCTCGACGGAATGATGATGACGTCACCGGGCTCCAGCCGGACATTCGCGCTGGAATCACCGCGCTTGAGCAGCTTGTTGAGCCGCAGCGCATATTCTTTCTGCCTGCCCGTCGCCTTGTCGGCACGGATCAGGCGCGCGCGGTCCCCCGCCGCCATTTCGCTCAGGCCACCGACGGCAATCATCGCATCGAGCAACGTCATGTTCGCGCGATACGGGATCGAGGCAGGCTTTTCGGTCGCACCGACAACGCGAACCTGCTGTGAAAATGTGCCCGAGAAATTATCGACAATCACCGATACGCGCGGTGCATTGATATATTGCTTCAGTTCGGTCGTGATGTCCGCCGCAAGTTGTGCGGGCGTTTTGCCGACTGCGGGAAGATCGGCGATCAGCGGCGTCGTGATGCGCCCGTCAGGCCGCACCTGCACCTTTGCGCCGAGTTCGGGATTGCGCCAGACAAAGATCGTCAACAGGTCGAGCGGTCCGATGATGTACTGCTCGCTCGGCACATCGGTCGGCGCGACGAATGCCGCAGGTGGCAATTCGGTGACCGCCCCGTTACTCCCAGCGCAACCGGACACTATCATGGCCACGCCGCTGAACCCCAGCAAAAGTGACGATTTACGCATCTGAACAACCCTTGTTTATTCCGAAATGACGTCATGTTTCGCGTTATGAAAAACGCATAACTTCCGGATAATACGAGTTTACATCGTGACAGGTGAATATAGCGTTTAGCTACTTTCCGATGACCACCTCGCGCGCGGGACCATGGCCCAGAAACGCTGCCGGACTCGCAGTGGCACCATAAGCGCCGGCCATGAACACCGCAATGACGTCACCCACATCGGCTTTAGGCAGCCCGACCTGATCGCCCAGTCTGTCGAGCGGCGTGCACAGACATCCGACAACATTCACGGTTTCTTGCGCAACCGCATCAACCCGGTCGGCGACCGCAATCGGATAATTCCGCCGCACCACCGTCCCGAAATTCCCGCTTGCTGCCAGTTGGTGGTGGAGACCGCCATCGGTCACCAGAAAAACCTCCCCCCGGCTTTCCTTGCGGTCAACGATGCGCGTCAGATACACCCCACATTCGCCGATCAGCCAGCGCCCGAGTTCGACCGCAAACCGGCTTCCGGCAAGACTTGGCGAGCGCCCATCCAGTGCCGCCCCCAACCGATGTCCGACCATCGCCACATCGACCGCCGCTTCGCTCGCAAAATAAGGTATTCCGAACCCACCGCCGATATTGACCAGCGGCGGCTCTGCACCCGCCTTGTCCGCCAGCCGCCCCGCAAGCGATACGGTGGCCGCCTGCGTATCGGCAATTGCAGCGCTGTCGAGCGCCTGACTCCCGGCAAAAATATGAAATCCGCGCCAGTCCGCCCCTGCCGCAATCAGCCGCTTGACCAACGGCGCGACGCGCTCGGCATCGATGCCGAATGCCGCCGCCCCGCCGCCCATTTTCATGCCCGACCCCTTGAGCGAGAAATCGGGGTTCACGCGCACGGCGAGTTTCGGTGTCGTTCCCAGACGGTCGGCAATCGCCAATGCCCGCGCCGCTTCGCCTACCGATTCCAGATTTATCGTAACTCCAGCCGTTATGGCGGCCGCCAGTTCGGCGTCGGTTTTCCCCGGTCCGGCGAAGGAAACATGCGTTGCACCTGCGGCCAGCGCCACCGCCAGTTCCCCGCCCGAAGCAATGTCGATCCCATCGACCAGCGGCACCATCGCCGCGACCATTTCGGGCAACGGATTTGCCTTCATCGCATAATGGATCCCGACGCCACCCGGCAAAGCCGCCCGCAAACAGGCAACCCGCTCTTCGACAATCGAAAAATCATAGACAAACGCCGGGGTCACGTCGGTCGCGGCACACACCGCAGCCATCCGTCGAGC
>JAYUYR010000302.1:0-3543 GCA_043752405.1 Sphingomonas sp.
CCGAATTGCGCAGCGCAGGCATACCCGACACCGACTTGTCGCTCATCGCGCAGCATGACGGCAAAACCACCACCACGAGCGGCACCGGCGAGGTGGAAGAAAACGGTGGCGGCATTTTGCGCGGCATCTTGGGCGGCGGTGCGCTCGGTGCCGGGCTCGGTGTGGCAGCGTTGGCAATCCCCGGCGTTGGTCCTCTTGCTGCTGCAGGTGCGATAGCTGCTGCGGCGGTCCCCGAAGCGATCGGTATTGGTGCCGCCATCGGTGCCGTTGCCGGGAGCCTCGGAGAAGTGCTCGCAAAGCACGGCGTGAGCGAAGATGACGCAAGCTATTACAACGACCGCATCAAGAGCGGCGGCGTGTTCGTTTCGGCCGATGTGGGCACGAGCGGCGTCGATGCACAAATGGTACGCGATATCTTGGTACGCAACGGTGGGCATAGCTCGTCACAAACGCGTATGGGCATCATGGCATAAATCCGATGGGGAGGCGGAAACTCCTCCCCGTTTGCGTGTTAACTGGCCCATGGGCAAAGCCCGCGTCTTCGTTGGTCTTCGTGGCTACGCCGAGGCCGGCCGCGCTTGTATGTAGCGCGATGGAGCGGGCGAAGGGATTTGAACCCTCGACCCCGACCTTGGCAAGGTCGTGCTCTACCCCTGAGCTACGCCCGCTCGAGCGTGATGCCAGCGCAAGAGGCTGGCGGGTAAGGCGCGGCTGTTAGCAGCGACCTTGTCCATGTGCAATCCCATTCGTTGGCCCTTGGCAATGCCCCGCGATTCCCCACATAAGGACTTTAAAGCAGGAGAATCACGTGGCGACCCTTGGCCTGAGCGCAACCGACCGCGCCGAAATCGAAGCGTTTCGCACCGATGTGATCGAACCGTCGATGACGAGCCTCGTCATCCTCGATTTCTGGGCCGAATGGTGTGGACCGTGCAAGGCACTGGGGCCGGTCCTCGAAAAGGTCGCGTCGGAATATGCGTCGAAGGGCGTCATCCTCAAGAAAATCGATGTCGATGCGAACAAGGCTGTTGCTGCCCAATTCCGCGTGCAATCGATCCCCACGGTTTATGCGGTGTTTCAGGGGCAGCTTGTTGCCGACCTGACTCCCGCCCGCACCGAAAGCCAGTTGAAGACGGCGCTCGACGCCATCCTCAAACAAGTCCCCGTGCAGGGCGAGGTCCAATCACTAGAAGCCGAAATCATACCTTTGATCGCGATGGGCGAGGAAGTCCTGGCCACGGGCGATGCCGAGCGCGCGGCCGGGATTTTCCGCCAGATCGTCGACATGGCCCCCGACAACGCACCCGCGATTGCAGGCCTGATCCGTGCGCTGGTTGCTGCGGGCCGTGTGGAGGAAGGCGAAAGTCTGATTGCCGCGCTTCTGCCCGAACTTGCAAGCGACCCTGCCGTCGAACGCGCGCAATCGGCACTTACGCTTGCGAAGGACGCCAAGCCAGTCGAAGACCTGAGCGGATTACAGGCGGAAGTGGCCGCCCATCCCGATGATCACGCCAAGCGTTTTGAACTCGCCGGCGGCCTAATGGCGGCGGGCGACCGCGATGGTGCTGCGGATCATCTGCTCGAAATCATCCGCGCCGATCGCGAGTGGAACGACGGTGCGGCCAAGGCACAATTGCTCAAACTCTTCGATGTGGTCGGTGTCATGGACCCCTGGGTCTCAGCGCAACGCCGTCGCTTGTCGGCCGTGCTGTTCACATGAGTAACGACACCAGGACCATCCAGCGCATTTCGATTTTCCCTGTGGGCGGCGCGCTGCTGTTCCCGCGCATGCACTTGCCGCTACATATTTTCGAGCCGCGCTACCGTGCGCTCATCAGCGACGCGATGGCGCGCGACCGGCGCATCGGCATGATCCAGCCCAAGCCCGTGCAAGCCGACCGCGATGGCCCCACGCAGTTGTTCGACGTCGGCTGCATCGGCAAGATTGCGCATGTTGAAGCGATGGACGACGGGCGCTACAATATCGTTCTCGAGGGCGTCGCGCGCTTCCGGTTGTTGCGCGAACTCGACGTCACCACGCCGTTCCGCCAGATCGAAGCCGAGATCGAAATCGACAACGCCGATGACACCAACCTCGGCCTCGCCCGTCGCGCCGGGCTTGAACAAGAATCACGGGCCTTCGCCGAAGCGCAGGGTTACGCCGTCGACTGGGAAGCCGTTGCACGCCTCGACGACGAAGCGCTCGTCAACGGCATCGCCCAGATCGCGCCGTTCGACGCGGCGGCGAAACAGGCGTTGCTTGAGGCGGCGTCACTGTCGGATCGCGCCGACCTGATCGTGCAATTGATGCAGTTTTTCGGGCGGCATGGGGGCGAGGAGAGAGTTACTCTCCAATAGCCAGCGCAGCGCTTGCTAAACCGCAGGCTGATTCGCGCAAAGCCGCAAAGAAGAAGAAAAGGCGCGAAGCGTCTGCACGCGCCAACACCTTCGCGGCTTCCCTTCTTCTTTGCGCCTTCGCGTGAACTCCTAGCAAATTCGCCGCAAGCACGGACGCTCAAATCGTCATGCCCTGCAACAATTTCGGCACCGTCCCACTCTCGCCCCGCGCCTCGGCCATGAACAGTGACTTGAGCGGCGCAATCTTTTGCACCGCCCCCAACCCGAACCGCCGCACTGCGCGCGCGGGCTTGCCCGGAATTGCGAACAGCCGATTGAGCGTATCGGTCGCGACCGACACCGACAGCGCGTCGATGCTCCGCCACTGCTGATAATGCGACAGCAATTGCGCATCGCCGATGTCGAGGCCGATCCGCAGCCCCTCGACCAGCACTTCGGTCAGCGCCGCGACATCGCGGAAGCCGAGGTTCAGACCCTGCCCCGCAATCGGGTGAATTCCGTGCGCGGCATCGCCGACCAGCGCGAGCCTTGTCCCCACGATGGTCGCAGCATGATGGAACCCCAGCGGCCAGGTCGAGCGCGGCGCGGCAGCGGACAAATCGCCGAGGATATTGCCAGTGCGCTTCTGCGCCTCGACCGCAAAAGCATGATCCGACAGCGCCATCACACCCGCCGCGTCCTTGGCATCGACCGTCCAGACGAGCGCTGACCTGTTCCCCGGCAGCATCGGCAGCAACGCGAACGGCCCCTCTGGATAGAAAATCTCGTGCGCGACATTATTGTGCGGGATCGAATGATCGAACGCCGAAATGATCGCTGCGCTGTCATACTTCCAGTTGGCGATGCGAATGCCCGCCGCTTCGCGCGTCGGCGAATTGCGCCCCTCTGCGGCCACGAGCAGGTCGGCTTTGACTATGCTACCGTCGTCGAGCGTCGCCGCCACACCGGTAGTATTCCGCACGACCGACACCGCGCGCGCGGGCTGGCGCAAATCAATATGCGTCGCTGCCACCGCCGCCTCGCGCAGCACGCGGCGCAGGATCCGATTCTCGACCATCGTGCCCAGCGCGGAGTCCTTTGGTGTGAAATCGAGCGCATCGCGGCTTAACCCGTCACGAACCTCGATCCGCCGGATCTTGCAACCATGGGGGCTGAGCATGTCCGCCAATCCAATCGCCTCGAGCA
>JAYUYR010000303.1:0-3538 GCA_043752405.1 Sphingomonas sp.
ATTCGAGAACCAAATTCTGACCCGCCTTCTATCCGACGCATCAAATTAAACTCCTGATCATACTGACTATCATCCCAGTGAACGCCGCCTTTCTTGTTAGCAGCGTATTTGATGACCGTTTTTACGGTGTAAGGCACGCCTTCAATTCGACCTATCGCGTGCTGACCAAACTGGTTGGCGGTTAACTCAACTCTTTTGCACTCTGGCACATCTGTGCCATTGGGATCGATCTCACCCACCATGCACTCAAATAACGGCACTGATGGTGTATAAATCGGCCTATCATGTGGGCCATAGGCAGGGAGAGGCTCCGCCTCTTGGAGCTTGAACTCTGAACGTGTTGTAACAAAAACTAATTTTAGTTTCTGCTGATTTACAACATCGACGAGAGACTTCGCGTCAAAAAACATCTGACGGAGTATACTAGCGAGTTCTAGTGTTCTTAATGGATCAACGTCTCTCTGAATGATGTCTTGTATTTGATTACACCGGCCCAAAAACAACTCATCTGGATGCATCTAAATCTGCACCCCGCTTCGGCACCAAATGCAAAACCCCCACGACGACCGCGCCGACAACCAGCCCGAACACCCCCGACGCCGCGGCATTGACGATCCATTCGACCAGCCCGCCGATCCCCGGCACCCCGCGCCCCACCGCAACGGCGGCGTCTTGGATGATATGTTCGGGCGCGCCCCAGCCGAGCACTTTCAGTCCGTGAATGATAATCTGGCCGCCAACCCACAACATCGCCGCCGTCCCGACCACAGCCAGCCCCTTCAACAGCCCCGGCATCCCGCTGACGAGCCCGCGACCAATCGAGCGTGTCACGCTCATCCGCGCTTCCTTGGCCAAATGCAGCCCGACATCGTCCATCTTCACGATCATACCGACAAGGCCGTAAACCCCCACTGTCACGAAAATGCCGACCACCGCCAGCACCGCTGCCTGTTCCCACAAGGACTTGGTTGCCACATCAGCCAGCGCAATCGCCATGATTTCAGCCGACAGGATGAAATCGGTGCGGATTGCGCCGCTGACCTTACTCGCTTCCATGTGCACCGGATCGTCATAGTCTTCGGCGTCGTCGCCATGCGCCTCGTGCCCCATGACGACTTCAATGATCTTTTCTGCACCCTCATAGCAAAGATAGGCCCCGCCGATCATCAACAATGGCGTCAGCGCCCACGGCGCAAATGCACTCAGCGCAATGCAACCAGGGAGCAGGAATAGCAGCTTGTTGCGCAGGCTCCCCAGCGCAATCTTCCAGATAATCGGCAATTCACGGTCGGCGGCAAATCCCGTGACGTAACGCGGCGTCACCGCAGTGTCGTCGATCACAATACCCGCCGCCTTTGCGCTTGCTTTCCCAGCTGCTGCGGTCACATCATCAATCGAAGCCGCAGCGACCTTGGCGATCGCCGCGACATCATCAAAGAGGGCAAATAAACCGGACGCCATCAGTTCACACTTTCCTTTGGTCGCTTGACCGATTGAGCCGTCGCATAGCCGATTAGCGCGGCCCCGCCACCGAACATCCACCCGCCGATGACGTCGCTCGGCCAGTGCACGCCGAGCGCAACGCGCGAAAGCCCGATGGCAAGCGACAGAATCACCCCTAGCCATACCGCCCCCCGATTGCGCAGCAACAATGCGCCGAGCAGCAAGATGACCATTGCTCCTGCCGCATGGCCGCTGGGGTAAGCATAGGTATCAACGAAATCTAGCTGCGGGACGAGGGTCGGGCGGCTGCGCCCGAAGGCTTCCTTGGCGACACTATGCCCGCTGATCGATAAGCCCACGGTCACGACAAACACCGTCGCCGACCGCCAGCAACGCCGGTAAACCAGCACAATTAATATGACGATCATGATAGCTGCCCGCCAGCCGGGATCGCCCAGCAGCGTAAAGAACTGTGCCATCGCAATCAACGCGTCGGATGATTTTGCATCCGTCATTGCCAGCGCCTTGAATGTGGTGGTGTCGGCACTCTTCAGCACACCCGACACCGCCGCCGCACCAAGCACCATCGACATCACAAGCAATGCAATGCCCGCCCACAAATAGCGGATCGGCGTCAACGCGTACTCTTTACCACCACACCGCCTTTGATAACGGTATCAACCTTTTCGAGAAGGCGAACATTGGCCAGCGGATCACCCGTCACCGCAATGATGTCGGCATAACGCCCAACCGCAATCGCGCCCACATCCGCCGTCCGTCCCAGCGCCTGAGCGGCATTGGTCGTCGCCGCCTGGATCGCTTGGATCGGCGTCATGCCATAGTCGACCATATAGCGGAACTGCCCGCCCGCCGTGCCATGCGGCATCACGCCCGCGTCCGAGCCAAAGACCATTTTCACGCCCGCACGCACCGCCTGGCGAAAGCCATCGCGCTGCGTCTGGGCAATCTCGCGGTCCTTGCGAAGATTATCCTCCAGCACGCCGTTCTTTGCACCTTCGGCCTGCGTGTAGTCGGTGTTGAAGATGTCCATCGTGAACCACACCGGCTGGGCGCGCGCGACAGCCAGCTTGATCCCCTCGTCATCGACGAGGCTGGCATGTTCGATGGTATCGATGCCTGCCCGAATGGCCGCCTTGATCCCTGCTGCGCCGTGCGCGTGCGCCGCTACTTTCAGCCCCCATTGGTGCGCTTCGTCGGCAATTGCGCGCATTTCGCCTTCGGACAATTGCTGCTGTCCCGGCTCGGTGTTGCGAGAGAAGACGCCTCCGGTTGCACAGATCTTGATGACTTCGGCACCATATTTGCGCTGTTCGCGGATACGCTGGCGCAATTGTTGTTCGCCGTCACCGACTGCCGATCCTTTGCGGGCGAACGACGGTGGAAAGAAGGTCTCGTCGCAATGCCCGCCCGTAGCGCCGATGGCACTGGCAGCGGGTACAATACGCGGCCCCACCGCATAGCCTTCGGCGATCGCCTGCTTCAACCCAACGTCGTTGTAATTCGCCGACCCGACATTGCGCACCGTCGTGAAACCAGCCTCGAGCATATCGCGCGCGTTCTTCACACCCGCCGCCATCCAGAAACTGTCGGTATACTCCAAGCTGCGATAGCCACCGATCTCTGCCAGCGAATCAAGATGGACATGCATGTCGATCAAGCCGGGGAGGATGGTGCGTCTCGCCAGGTCAACCCGTCGTGACTTGTCGGGCACCGTCAGCGATCCTTGCGTTCCCACTGCCGTAATCCGCCCGTCGGTAACGATGATAAGCGGCTTGTCGACCGTCCGCCCGGCGACGACATCGACCATATGGTCGGCCGAAATGGCGACAGTTTCAGCGGACGCTGGGCCGGCAAGTGTGAAAGCAAAAGCAAACAGAATATGACGCATAAAATCCCCTTTGGTTACGCGAACAATAGCGGCATGGGCGATACGCGAAAGCCTAGAAATGCACCGCTCGCCCGTAAGCACCCAGCACCGATTCATGCATCATCTCGCTCAGCGTCGGATGCGCGAACACCGTTTCCATCAAATCCGCTTCGGTCGTTTCCAACTGTCGCGCGATAACGTAACCTT
>JAYUYR010000304.1:0-3519 GCA_043752405.1 Sphingomonas sp.
CGAAACCCAATCGCGCGGCTTCTTGCTTTAAGGCTTTTGACAATGACTGGTGTTTAGGGTTCACAAGCTCCACCTAACCCGTTCGGCGTGCATGTCGAAACATTCCACAGGATCTGTATGAATTCCGACTTCGCCGTCACTGCCAACGCCCTCGTCAAGACCTTCGGAACCAAACGCGCAGTCGACGGGGTTGATCTCATGGTGCCACGCGGCATGATCTACGGCGTTCTCGGCCCCAATGGTGCGGGCAAGACGACGACGCTCAGGATGCTGCTCGGCATTATCGATCCCGATTCGGGGACTCGCACGCTGCTCGGCCATGCCAAGCCGCGTGAGGCGAGCG
The DNA here is from genome assembly GCA_043752405.1 of Sphingomonas sp. Taxonomy (GTDB): domain Bacteria; phylum Pseudomonadota; class Alphaproteobacteria; order Sphingomonadales; family Sphingomonadaceae; genus Sphingomonas_O. The sequence continues at coordinate 344 of JAYUYR010000304.1, forward strand.
ACTGCGTTGGCTACCTCCCCGAAGAACGCGGCCTCTATCCCGCCATGAAAGCGCGCGAGGCGATTGCGTTCATGGGGGCGTTACGCGGGCTGTCGTGGCGCGAGGGGCGGAGCCGTGCGGCAACGCTGATGGAAGCTGCCGGGCTCGGCGCGGTGGTCGATACCAAAATCCGCAAAATGTCGAAGGGGATGGCGCAGCTCGTCCAACTCCTTGGCTCCATCGTCCATCGCCCCGAATTGATCGTCCTTGATGAACCGTTTTCGGGACTCGACCCGGTCAATCAGGAACATCTCGAAGCGCTGATCCTCGCCGAGCGCGACCGCGGGGCGACGATCCTGTTTTCCACGCATGTCATGGGTCATGCCGAGCGGCTGTGCGATCGCCTCGCGATCATCGCCGGGGCCAAGCGCCGGTTCGAGGGGACTGTCGACGAAGCGCGCGGGACGCTGCCGATGCGCGCGCATTATGTGCCTTGTTCGGGCGACGATACCGTTGGCGCGCTGCTTCCTGCTGACGCCCTGCGCAACGGAAGCGGCTGGCGCTTCACTGTGCCCGATGGCGGACCTGAGCCCTTGCTGCTTAAACTCATCGGCGCAGGCCATGGCATTGCCGGTCTCACAATGGAGCGCCCCGGCTTGCACGATGCTTTCGTCCGTATCGTGGGTGCCGCCAAAGCCGGAGAGCCCGCATGAACCGCCTGCTCCGCCAGATTTTCGTGATTGCCCGCCGCGATTTCCTCGCGATCGTTGCGACGCCGACCTTCTTGCTCTTCCTGTTGGCCCCGGCCTTCATGCTCGGCTTCGGTATTGTCGGTGGATCGGGTGCCGCGCAAATGGGGGCATCTTCGGTCGGGAAGGCCCGCCTGGTTGCTATTGTCGAGCCGGGCGAAGCCGTGCGGTTACGCGTCGCCGATGCCAGGCTCCGCGCGCTTTACCGTGGCGGGGAAGGGCCGCCGATGCTGACGATCATCACGTCGATGCGTGACGTTGCCGGTCAGGAAAAGGCGCAATATGCACGCAAGGATGTCGACGTCACGACGGTCATGACCGGCGCGCTCGCCGCCCCACGGATCAGCTATAACCCGCCCAGTGCCCGCCATGCTGACTACCTCGCGACACTGGCGGACAATGTCGCGCGCGAGGCCCGTTCGGGGCTTGCGCTCGATCGGCGCGTATCCCGCGCCACGATCGTCGAAGCCGGCAATGCGCCGGTCAGCGTGCGTGGACAGCAGGCATCGGGCTTTGGCGCGGTGTTCGGGATATTCTTCCTGACGCTGCTGCTCGCCGGACAGGCAGTCGGCACTTTGGCGGAGGAGAAATCGAACAAGGTCATCGAAATCCTGGCGGCTTCGGTTCAGCTGGAGGCGGTTTTTCTGGGCAAGCTCATCGGCATGTTCGGTGTCGCCGTGCTGTTCGTTGCTTTCTGGGGCACGCTCGGTGGCTTGGGGTTCAGCCTGTTGCCCAAGGGGTTTGCCCTCGCCAGTTTCGCGCCAGCCATCGGTGTGCCCATCTTCTTCACGCTTTGTGCGCTGTATTTTACGATGGCATATATGCTGCTTGGCGCGGTGTTCCTCGGCGTTGGGGCTCAGGCATCGAGCATCCGCGAAATTCAGATGCTGTCGCTGCCGATCACGGTTTTCCAGGTGTCGATGTTCGGCATGTCATCGGCCGCCGCCGCCAATCCGGGCTCGTCGATTGCGCGTTTTGCCGAGGTTTTTCCGTTCAGCTCGCCCTTTGCGATGGCCGCGCGCGGGGCGACGGACCCGTCGATCTGGCCGCATGTCGCCGCACTCGCATGGCAGACTCTATGGGTGGCCATCACGATCTGGGTTGCGGTGCGCCTGTTCCGCATCGGCGTGCTGAAGTCCGGCAGCGGCTGGCGCGGCCTGTTCCGGCGAAATCGCGCGGCGGCCTGACGCGACCCATTGACACGCCTGTCTATAAGGTTGCAGTCTGCAACCAAATAGACAGGAGAGAGTCGATGGCAAGTCAGGCAATCGAACCGGCAACGGCGGTTGATCCCTTGGACATGAGCCGCGCCGAGCTCTGGCGCGATTATAAGTGGCGGGAACCCTTTGCCGAACTGCGCGCGACATCGCCGATCCACTATACGCCCGAATCGAAATTTGGCGCTTACTGGTCGATCAGCACCTACAAACCGATCCAGTATATCGAAGCGCTGCCGAAGATTTTCTCGTCCGACTGGCAGGTCGGCGGCATTACTGTGGCGGGCGACCCCATCCGCCTCGAAGAAGCCGAAGTGCGGATGCCGATGTTCATTGCGATGGACCCGCCCCAGCACACCGCGCAGCGCCGCACGGTCGCGCCAGCCTTCACACCGAGCCAGATCGAGATCATGCGGGTCGAGACTGCGGCACGGACGGGCGAGGTGCTCGATGCACTCCCCGTCGGCCAGCCTTTCGACTGGGTCGAGCGCGTGTCGATCGAGCTGACGACGGGGATGCTCGCCAAGCTGTTCGACTATCCGTGGGAAACGCGCGCCAACCTTACGCGCTGGTCCGATATTCTTGGCGATGTCGAATTGTTCGACACGGTAGAAATGCGCCAGTTCCGCCTCGCCAATGCCTATGAAATGGGCATGTCCTTCAACCAGCTGTGGGAATCGAAAAAGGGGCAGCCGCCTACGCAGGATCTGATTTCGATCATGCTCCATTCGGACGCGATGAGCCACATGAGCGAGGGCGAGTTCATGGGGAACCTCATCCTGCTGATCGTCGGGGGCAACGACACGACACGCAATTCGATGACCGCGCTCGCCTACGGCCTCGACAAATTTCCCGACCAGCGCGCCAAGCTGGAGGGCAATCCCGACCTCATCACTAACACCGCGAGCGAGATCATCCGCTGGCAGACCCCGCTCGCGCACATGCGCCGCACCGCGACCGAGGATACCGAAATCGACGGCCACAAGATCGCCAAGAACGACAAGTTGGCGATGTGGTATGTCTCGGCCAACCGCGACGAAAGCGTCTTTCCCGACGGCGATTCGATCATCGTCGATCGCGAAAATGCGCGGCGCCATCTTGCATTCGGCTACGGCATCCACCGCTGCGTTGGTGCACGCGTCGCCGAGTTACAACTTCAGATTTTGATGGAGGAACTCGCCCGCCGCCGCCTGCGCGTCAACGTCCTTGCCGAACCCGAGCGGGTGGCGGC
>JAYUYR010000305.1:0-3515 GCA_043752405.1 Sphingomonas sp.
GCCCCAGGCGCGGCCGCCGTCGATCGACACGATCGCGCCGACATCGCCGGTGCCCTGATAGGCTACCGCACCGGGCAACGGGTTGGTCACCACGAAGTCGGTTGCGGGCTTTCCGCCCAAATTCTTGAAGGCAAGCACGAAGACAAGGCGGTCGCCGGGGACGACCACGCGCGGTTCTTCAAGGATGAGCCGGGTCTTGCCGTCGGCTTGCGGCACGGACTTTTCGACAAAGACGCTGCTGGTCAGTGCCACGTCATTGGCCGCGTGCGCCGTCAGCGGGGCAAGCAGTGCGAAAAGCACAAAAAGATACTTCATGGGGGGAATCCTTTCCATTGGATCAGTCGATCTTAACTTTGAAGGTGACGGTTCGCGTCTGTCCGCCGGCGACTGTGCCGAAGCGGACCGACACGCGGCTGGCGGCGAATTCTCCGTCGTCGGCATCGGTCAGGTCGGTGATTGGCACTGCCTGCGACGTAATCGAGCCCGGCACGTAAGTTGTGCTGGCGGGCACCGGATCGCCGACGGCCAGATTGGCGAGTGAGCCCGAGCCGCTGACGGTCGCCAACAAGGTGTAAGTGATGACCGCGCCGGGGACGGATTTGGTGCCGCCGAAGGGATCGAGCACTGTTGCGCTCTTCACGAATGCGACCATGGCGGCGTTGACGATGTAAAAGCCGTCGTCGCGACCCAGTGCCGTGGTGGCACCGACCACGGCATTGCCGCCACCCTGTCCTAGTCCTGCAAACGTCGTGCCCGGTGCGCCGCTGCCCGTGACTGCGGTGGCAGTCAGGTCGGTTTGGCCGCGTTGGCCGTTGGTGGCGGCGGCCGGGATTGTCGACAGCACGAAGACCCTGACCGAAGTATCGGGCGCGAGGACCGGATCGTTCGAACCGGCGTTGTAAACGGTGTCGACACCGGCATCATAGACGCCATTGACGTTGCTATCGATGACCAATGATGTCGTCACGGGGTCAAAGGCATCGCCGCCTATGGCGTTGATCGCAGTAAGGCGGAACGACTCCGAACCATTGCCGGTGTTGGTCACGTTGAACGTCAGGATCTGGTTGATCGAACCGGGGAGCACCGCAACATCGCCCGGATCCGCCGATGCCACCGTAACGTCGAGCAGTTCATCGACGATGATGTCGACGCGGTTCGAAGGCATGCTGACCAGTGCACCCAGAGGGTCGGCATAAGTCACCGTTGCGGTGTTGCTGATCGTTGTGCCCGCCGTTGTCCCGACGGCGTGCGCGGGACCGGCAAAAGCAATGGCAATGGTCGCAGTCGCAACGATCAGCGGCGCAAATCGCGCCAGCCTGCCATGCGACATCGATCGGTTGGTCCCCGTCGTCATTCAAGTCCCCACCTGAATATGATGTCTCTGGGGACGGCCTATGAATGCCAAGTAACCAATAATTCGTTAATGCAGCGGTGACGAAATGACGTCAGCCACTGGGGCGCATTTAGAGGCAAAAGTGTGGCTTCAAAGCATGCTGATGCCGGTGCGAAGGGTTAAGAACCGACTGCGGGTTTCCGCCATTTTGACGTCAATTAAGTAGAAAATTAACCATTTCGTCAAACGGGTGTCCCTGCCTTGACACTCAATGGGGGGTCGCCTAACAGCCGCGCCTCACGCTTCTAAAGCGGGTGTAGCTCAGTTGGTTAGAGCGCCGGCCTGTCACGCCGGAGGTCGCGGGTTCGAGCCCCGTCACTCGCGCCATAGCGTACCGGCACTAGCGAAAGCGCCCCAGTTCCATCCAGCGCAGCAGTGGTTTCAGCGGCACGATCCACACGATGCCGGCAATAGCGAAAAACAGCGCCTGAAGCGGCCACGCCAGCGTCAGTATTACAGGCGTGACGAGCAGGACGAGGACGGCCCAGACCCCTATCAGGCCCATGATCAGGAACATGCCGACCGGCTTGCGCCAGCTTGGCGGGTCTATCGGCTCTGGCATCGGGTCAAATCCTTCACATGGAAATCGGTTTCGGTGATGATGGCGTCCATCGGCACGTCCCACGCCCGGGGGTCGATGTGCGCGAGCCTCTGGCCTTCCCACGCAACGCCGATGCGGCAGGCAGACGGGTGCGCGGCGAGATAACGGTCATAATAGCCGCCGCCCTGCCCAATCCGGTTGAAGGCGGCATCGAAGCCGAGAAGCGGCACGAGGATGACGTCGGGTTCGACAAGCGCCGCGGTGTCGGGTGGTTGCTGGCCGTCCCAGGACGTTGCAATCAGCGGTTGGCCCTTTCGCCAGTTTCGGAAGGTCATCAGTGTCGACGTGGCCACGACTGGCAGCGCCGTTGGTCCGGAATAACCACCCAGCAGCGCAAACGGGTCGGGCTCGCCACCCATTGGCAGGTAAAGGCCGACGATATTTGCGTTGCGGAGCAGGTCGGTAAGCATGGCGCGCACACCAAACGCCATTGATTTCTGTTTCGCCGCAATATCCTGTCGGCGTTGCCGCATTTCCTTGCGAAGCATATTCAGAGCCGTTGGCGGGACCACCATGGTCGTTTGCTCCGAATATCCTCTGACGCCAGTAACGTCAGGTGGGAACCATATACGCAGGCCAGGGCCTGAACAGGGACAGTCCCCTAGGAAGAATAATCGCCTCAGGGATGTTCAACGAACTCGTACCGGGCAGTACCCGCCAACGCCTATTTAGGTGCGCTCGAGCGTATCGGCAACGGCTTCGATGCGATTGGCCAATTGCGCGAGTGCATTTGCAATGCGCGGATCAGGTGTCGCAGGCGCAATCCCCGCGCTGTTCTCGGCAATTTCGTCAGCGAGCAGCAGCGCGGCGAAGAGCAATTGCCGGGTTTCATTGACATCCCCCACGGCCGCTTTGGCTTCGGCAGCCTTGCGATCCACATGCGCGGCAATCGTGCGGAGGTGGTCTTCGCCGCCGTCGCGACAGGCAATGCTATAATTACGACCGCCCACGCGCACATCGACTTCGGCCATCAGGAACGTCCCCCCGCTTGCGCAATGACCGTCTCAAGGCTCGACAGTGCCGCCTGCGTACGGGTGCGGAGCGCCTGATATCGCGAGTCGCTGCCCGCCACCGCCGGTTTGCGCTGCGCCACAGCTTCTATCCGCGCGAGCGCGCGGTCGATGCGGGCCAGCGCCTGCGTGGTCGAATCTTCGGTCATAACGTGTGAATAGCACGCATGACCCGTGCATCAACTGCGCAGTGACATTGACGGCTGCGCACCCCCGCGACAAAGGAACGCACCGTCGATTAAACGGCGAATCACCGACCGAGAAACGCTTTCATGACCGCCACGCCGGACCGACTCGCCCCAAGTCACCTTGCCAATGCCATCCGCGCCTTGTCGATGGACGCTGTCGAGGCCGCCAATTCAGGGCATCCCGGCATGCCGATGGGGATGGCCGACGTGGCAACGGTGTTGTTCACACAATATCTGAAATATGATGCCCAAGCCCCTAAATGGGTGGACAGGGACCGCTTTGTCCTGTCGGCAGGGCATGGCTCGATGCTGGCCTACGCGAC
>JAYUYR010000306.1:0-3510 GCA_043752405.1 Sphingomonas sp.
AGTGCAGGACGTGCCCGCCATTGTTGCAGTGGCGAAGGCGCGCGGGCTGGTTACTTTGATCGACAACACCTGGGCGACACCGCTTTATTTTCCGACAGCGGCGACGGGCGTCGATCTGTCGATCATCGCCTGCACCAAATACATTGTCGGTCATTCGGACGTGATGCTCGGCTCTGTCACGGCATCCGCTGCGACGTGGGATGTTCTGCGCTACACGGCGCAAGTACTCGGCCAATGCGTCAGCCCTGATGACGCCTATCTGGCAACGCGCGGCCTGCGTACGTTGGCGGTTCGGCTGCGGCAGCATCAGGAGGCTGCGCTCGAGATTGCCCAATGGCTCCGCGCGCAGCCACAGGTCGCGCAAGTGCTGCACCCCGCGCTTCCCGAATGTCCGGGGCATGATCTCTATAAGCGCGATTTCAAAGGGGCGACCGGCCTGTTCGGTTTCACGCTATCCTCGGGCGATCCCAACAAGCTTGTCGATGCGCTCGCGCACTTCGGCATCGGCTACAGCTGGGGCGGATATGAGAGCCTCGCACTCCCTGTCGAGCCTTCACGATGCCGCAGTGCAACAAAGTGGGATGGCGGCACGGTCATCCGGCTGAGTATCGGACTCGAAGATGTCCGCGACCTGATCGACGACCTAACGCAGGCGCTGAATCGCGCCTAATTGTTGCAATCCAGCAACAGTTGGCGTCCCGCCGCGCCGATCATGTCGTTTTTTTGTTGTGCAACGCAACATTTATCTGCAACTTGTTCTGGTTGATGCAATCATTTCCCGCTCAGAGGATTCGATGCGTCGCGCAGGCGGAACGTAACGCATTCTTTCAAAGGGAATTTATATGCGCACGTTCCTCGGCTGCTATGCCAGCCTCGCGGCCGTTATGGTCGCCACTCCCGCCTTGGCCGATGAAACCGACGCGCCGCCCGCGATCACGATCAACGGCACGGCCACAGTTGTCAGCGATTACCGATTCCGGGGAATTTCGCAGACCGACAGGAATTTCGCCGTACAGGGTTCGCTGACCGTCAGCCATGCTTCGGGTTTTTACGCGACGGTGTGGGGTTCGTCAGTCGATGACTATGTCACGGCCTCGGGGCAAAGCAATCAGGAAATCGATCTGATCGTCGGGTTCAAAAAGACCTTTGGTAGCGCGACGTTCGACATCGGCGCGCTTTATTACGTCTATCCGAAGACTAGGCTGGCCGGCGACAAATCAAGCTCGGATTTCATCGAGCCCTATCTTGCCATTTCGGGCACGGCCGGCCCGGTGACGGCTAAAGCGACCGTTAACTGGGCACCCAAGCAAAAGGCGCTGGCGCTCGACCAGGGAGCCAGTGGACTGCTGCCGAGTCAGGACAATGTCTACATTGCTGGCGACTTTTCCGCTGCGGTTCCGACGACGCCGCTCAGTCTGACCGCGCACATCGGCCATACGTTCGGGCCAAGCTGGCTGTCGATCGGCAACGAATACACCGATTGGGGCGTGGGTGCGACGCTAACCTACAAGGCGCTGACGCTCGGCGTACAATATGTTGACACCGATGGCGATTTCATCACGCCGTCGGGCAAGAATGCCAGCAAAGGCGGTGTTGTCGCGACGCTGGGTGTAAGCTTCTGACCTTACGACCCTCTCCCCTGTAGGGAGAGGACGACTCGCCCATGGCTAGCGGGGTGAGGGGACCGACGGCAAAGCCGCCGTCGGTCGTCGCCTGTGCGACGCCGTCCGGTAGGGCCGCGATGACCGCGCCGTAACTGCGTTACGGCAACGCGGGCGGCCCTACTTCGGCGTCGTTGCCCGTGCGTCCTGGCCGTCACCTTCGGGCGCGGCAATGATGTCGCGCGTCACGGCACCCTTGTCGGCGACATTGGTTGTCGGGTCGCTGACGTTCGACCGGACACCGGGCGCTGCACGCGCGCTCCCCGCTTGATCGAGTGCCCCTGTCTCGGCTGCGCTGCGCTGCGCGGGACCACCGAACATCGCCTGCAACGCTGCCTGCGACGAATCGGCTTCCTGTGCGCGCGCGGTGCCCGGCGTGGGCGGCGTCAGTGCAAAATCGGGCGGAACGACCAGCGGCGCGGCGCGCGTGACAGCAAATTCATTCGGGCGCGCGCGGTTAAAAATCCCGCCCGAAGAGCCGCATCCCGCCAGCGTCAGAACCAGCACACCCGCAACAACAGCTTTACGCATCAGCATTCTCTTTCTTTGGCACTTTCGGCTTCTCGCGCACCAGCAGCGCACGAAGCAATAATATCACAACGCCAATGCTAATAGCGGCATCGGCGACATTGAACACCAGAAAGGGACGAAAGTCGCCAAAATGAAGGTCGGCGAAGTCGACGACATGGCCGAACCGGGCACGATCAACGATATTACCGAGTGCCCCGCCAAGAATGAGCCCAAGCGCCAACACATCCTGCCGGTTCTTCTCGCGCCACAGCCAGACGAGCACGCCGATCGAAATGGCGCCGGTAAGCGCAATCAACAGCCACTGGCCGAGTTCGGTATTCGCGGTCAGGAATCCCATCGAAACGCCGTAATTTTCAACCCATGTGAGGTTGAAAAACGGCAACAACTCAATCTGCCCGCGCGCTTTCAGGTCGAACGGGACCATGACCATATATTTGCTGAACTGATCCGCGAGAAACACAAAGGCGGCGGCGAGGATGCCGAGGGTGCGGGTTTGCGTCATAACCCTGCGTCCTTCGTGCCTTCGTGCCTTCGTGTGAATGTGCTCAGCACAAGCTGGCACCGTCGGCGCGGCGAAAGTGCAAATTCGCACGAAGGCGCGAAGGCGCGAAGGCACGAAGCGAAGGCGTATTATGCATTCACCACCCCCTCACACCGCCCGCACAGCACACCGTCGTCGGTAACTTCGGGCAAATGACGCCAGCATCGACCACATTTGTGGTGAGTGGTCGGGGTCACTGTCACGCCATCTCCGCCGAAAGTAACAGCAGCGGTGATGGTGATTTCCGTCATCGCTTCGGCAGTCATGCCTAGCACTTCGGGCATTGATACCATTGCTTCAAGACTCGAACGGATGATCTTGTCGCGACGCAGTGGCTCGATCGCTTCGGTAACGGCGCTACGAGCCGCCTTGACCTCAGCCCACCAGCCGTCCGCATCATCATCGTACCAAGAATCAGAAATATTTGGCCATTCCAGCAAGTGAACGCTGTCGCTATCGGGATATCGCGTGCTCCATATCTCTTCTGCAGTGAACACCAGCACGGGGGCTGAGTAACGCACGAGCGCTTGAAAAAGGATGTCCAGCACGCTGCGATATGCGCGACGATCAGGTGTCCCTAGAGGCGCTGCAGCGCCGATGCTGCAATAGAGAACGTCTTTTCGAATATCGAAGTAAAATGCCGATAGGTCTTCGCTGCAGAAATCCGTCAGCAGTCGAACGTAGCTGTTAAAATCAAAGTGATTTACCGCCTGTTTCAGCTGTCCGTCCAGCATCGACAGCAGACTTAGGATATGCCGCTCGAGTTCCGGAAGAGCC
>JAYUYR010000307.1:0-3505 GCA_043752405.1 Sphingomonas sp.
GCTAGGATTTGTGATCATTGCAGAAATTGGTTGCCGCATTTTACATGTTTTGAGGCGTCGTAAGATGAAGGGCGCTAATGGCTGACACCCCCCACATCCCCAACGAAGCCGAAACCCGCGCGCGGTGGGGCAATTTTGCGTGGACCAACGCGAATGCCACGACTGCAAAGGAAATCATCGCGCGCTATCCGCCGGGGCGGCCGGCGTCGGCGGTCATGCCGCTTCTTTTCCTTGCGCAGCAACAGGTTGGCGCGGAGACGAATACGCAAGGTTGGCTGCCCGTGCCCGTGATCGAGTTCGTCGCGAACCAGCTCGGCATGCCGTACATGCGCGCGTACGAAGTCGTGACGTTCTACACGATGTATAATCAGGCTCCCGTCGGGCGCTTCCATGTGCAGGTGTGCGGAACGACGCCGTGCATGTTGCGTGGGAGCGACGATGTGCTCGCCGCCTGCGCGAACCGCGGAATGGCAAAGGGACGCACGACCGCCGACGGCCTGTTCACGCTGACCGAAGTCGAATGCCTGGGTGCCTGTGCCAATGCGCCGATGGTGCAGATCAACGACGATAATTTCGAAGACCTGACCTATGACAGCATGGAGGCGATCCTGAGCGCATTGGCCGAAGGTCGTCCGGTAACGCCGGGGCCGCAGATCGCGCGGCAAGTGAGTTGCCCCGAAGGCGGGCCGACGACATTGCTGGAGACGGTGACATGAGTAGCCATCGCGCGCCAGCGCCACCCACTTCCTTCGCGGCTTCCCTTTCTTCTTCGCGCCTTTGCGTGAACCCCTTTCTGGCTGGTTCAGCGTGTGCGTCGATTGAAGAAGAAGCGGTTTCACGCAAAGGCGCAAAGAAGACGGAAGCCGCGAAGAAGTGTTTGAGCCTTCGCCGCTTTGGAGTTTATCATGCTCGCTGATCGGGATCGCATTTTCGCGAACCTTTATGGTTTCCAACCGTGGAACCTCGCGGCTGCCGTCGATCGTGGCGACTGGGACGGCACGAAGGCGCTGATGGAGCGTGGTCAGGATGCGATCATCGACGAGATCAAGGCCTCGGGCCTGCGCGGGCGTGGCGGGGCGGGCTTCCCGACGGGGATGAAGTGGAGCTTCATGCCGAAGGAGCCCACCGAGGGCCGTCCGAACTTCCTCGTCATCAACGCCGATGAATCCGAACCCGGAAGCTGCAAAGACCGCGAGATCATCCGCCATGATCCGCAAAAGCTAATCGAAGGCGCGCTGATCGCCGGATACGCAATGCGCGCGCGGGCGGCGTACATCTACATCCGCGGCGAATATATCCGCGAGGCCGAAGTGCTGTTCGCGGCCGTGGCCGAAGCCTATGCCAAGGGCTTTATCGGCAACAATGCTTGCAAATCCGGCTATGATTTCGACGTGTTCGTCCACCGCGGCGCTGGCGCCTATATCTGCGGCGAAGAAACCGCGATGCTTGAAAGCCTCGAGGGCAAAAAGGGTCAACCACGCCTGAAGCCGCCGTTTCCCGCCGGGGCCGGGCTTTACGGCTGCCCGACGACCGTCAACAATGTCGAGAGTATTGCCGTCGTCCCGACGATCCTGCGGCGCGGCGCCGCATGGTTTGCGGGCATCGGCAATCCGAAAAACGAGGGCACCAAGCTTTTCCAGATCAGCGGGCATGTAAACAAACCCTGCGTGGTCGAGGACGCAATGGGCATCCCGTTCCGTGAGTTGATTGACAAGCATTGCGGCGGCATTCGCGGCGGCTGGGACAATCTGCTTGCGGTGATTCCGGGTGGATCGTCGGTGCCTTTGGTGCCTGCTGCCCAAATTATCGACGCGCCGATGGATTTCGACGGCTTAAAGGCGCTTGGTTCCGGCTTGGGAACCGCTGCGGTTATCGTTATGGACAAATCGACCGACATCGTCCGCGCCATTTCGCGGTTGTCTTATTTCTACAAACATGAGTCCTGCGGCCAGTGCACCCCCTGCCGTGAAGGCACCGGCTGGATGTGGCGCGTGATGGAGCGCTTGCGGACCGGCGATGCCGACATCGGCGAAATCGACCTGCTTTATGATGTGACCAAACAGGTCGAAGGCCACACGATCTGCGCGCTCGGCGATGCCGCAGCATGGCCGATCCAAGGGCTGATCCGCCACTTCCGACCCGAAATCGAACGGCGGATCAACGAACGCGCGAGTGGCGATATGCTGGAGGCGGCGGAGTGAGGTTTGTGATATCCTTATTCAGTGCACTGGTCGTTGCTGGCTCAGCAGGTGCGCCTGCAACGGGCGTTGATCGCGCGAAAGAGGAAGCCGAGAACCGAAAATTCATGCATGACTATGCAAAATGTGTTGTAAAATCGGACGGCAAGGTTGCGTCCGAGGCAATTGTTTCAAACGCCAGCATAGTAACGATATTTGAGCGCTTTCCGACGTTGGTTTACATCAATTGTCTTGGCCGCGTCGGTGGCGATATCACGAAGAGATTTGGCGGGGATATTCGCTATGCGTTGGCCGATGCGCTGGTAAATGTTGATTTTGCAACAAACAATGAGCTGGATTTTACCAATCGCCTGCCACTTGCCCACTTGCTCGCGCCGAGCCAGTCTGAGCTTGATGCTGCATTAGCGAACACTAAAAGCAAGCGTAAGCATCTGGAGTTAAAGGAACGATTTGACAATCAGGTTCGTATGGCCTGGCTTTCGCGATATGGCGAATGCATTGTCAGGCGCGATCCGGTGAAAGCAAGATTGTGGTTGCTTACCCCGCCCGATGTGCCCGAGGAAACTAGCCGGATAAACGAATTGCGACCGACTTTTGCGGCCTGCCTTGGCGAAGGTACGTTGAAATTCAATCGCGCCACGATGCGCGGCACTGTCGCGGTCAACTATTACCGATTGGCTATGGCAACGCCGCAACCTGTCGCAGGAAAGAGCCAGTAATGCCTAAACTAACCGTAGATGGCATCGAAATCGAAGTCCCCGCTGGCGCCACTGTGCTTCAGGCCTGCGAACTCGCGGGCAAGGAAATTCCGCGCTTTTGCTATCATGAGCGGCTGAGCATCGCTGGCAATTGCCGCATGTGCCTCGTCGAAGTCGCACCGGGGCCACCCAAGCCACAGGCATCATGTGCGCTTCCTGCGGCAGAGGGGCAGATGATCCGCACCGACAGCGCGATGGTGAAGAAAGCGCGCGAGGGGGTGATGGAGTTTCTGCTCATCAACCATCCGCTCGATTGCCCGATCTGCGACCAGGGGGGCGAATGCGACCTCCAGGACCAGGCGATGGCCTATGGCCGAAGCAGCTCGCGGTTCGCCGAGAACAAGCGATCGGTCGACGACAAATACATGGGCCCGATCATCAAGACGGCGATGACCCGGTGCATCCAGTGCACGCGTTGCGTCCGGTTTGCCGAGGAAGTGGCCGGAACCCCCGAACTGGGGATGCTCTATCGCGGCGAGGATGCGCAGATCACCGCCTATCTCGAACGGGCGCTGACGAGTGAACTCTCGGGCAATCTCGCCGACCTGT
>JAYUYR010000308.1:0-8802 GCA_043752405.1 Sphingomonas sp.
TCGAAAACGCGGTCAAGGACCACTTCGACCATTTCCTGACCGACAATATGGATCGCGGTCGCGCGCTGCTGACGTACGTGATCGATCGCATGGACGAGCGGCTCGCGCGCCGTGCCGAGCGCGAGGTCAAGCGCAAGACCGCGACTTCGGCGCGCAAGCTGCGGCTGCCCGGCAAATTGACCGATTGTTCGGCGGACTCACCCGAGGGGACCGAGCTCTACATCGTCGAGGGCGATTCGGCGGGGGGCTCGGCAAAGCAGGCGCGCGACCGCAAGACGCAGGCGATCCTCCCCATCCGCGGCAAAATCCTGAACGTCGCGAGCGCTACCGCCGACAAAATTCGCGCGAACAGCGAGATCGCCGACCTCATTCTGGCACTCGGCTGCGGTGTCCGCGACAAGTGCGACGCGGGTAACTTGCGCTACGAACGTGTCGTCATCATGACCGACGCCGACGTCGACGGCGCACACATCGCCACATTATTGATGACGCTGTTTTTTCAGGAGATGCCCGACATCGTGCGCAAGGGGCACGTGTTCCTCGCGCAACCCCCGCTCTATCGGCTGACGGTCGGTGCCAAGTCGCTCTACGCGCGCGACGACGCGCATCGCGCCGAAATCGAGGCGAGCATTTTTGCGGGCAAGAAGGTCGAGGTCTCGCGCTTCAAAGGCCTGGGCGAAATGAACCCGATGCAGCTGCGCGAAACGACGATGGACCCCAAGTCCCGCACGCTGCTGCGCGTGACGCTCCCGCAGGAATATGAGGAACGCGCAGGCGTCCGCGACCTCGTCGAACGCCTGATGGGCAAGAACCCCGAACACCGGTTTAACTTCATCCAGGAGAATGCGGCGCGGGTGGATGAAGCGGCGATCGATGCTTGATCGCGGCGCACGAGAGTGTCATCTTCGCACTATGAACATGCATTCACCGATCAAGCGGACAACGCTCGACACGCCTGAAAAACGGCATGAGGCTGGAGAAAAGGCCATTGCGCTGGCACGAAAGATGAAGGCAAGTCATGTTGGCAACGCGTCCGAAATCCTGATTGCGGAACGGCGCCTTGAATTTTGGCGCGAAGAACTGGAATTTCTGACACGCTCGCGATGAGCGAGTATGTTCTCGATTCCTCAGCGGTCCTGGCGCTTCTCCGCGAAGAACGAACTGACATAGATTTATTTAGGATCGTTCCCGGCGGGCTGATTGGTCTGGTCAACTATTCCGAGGTGATCGAAGTGTTTGCCCGTGAAGGGCATGTACGGGGGTGGATAGAGGATGCCCTCGCTGCGCTTGAGCTAGTTGTCCTCGTGCCGGACACCGCGTTAGCAACCGAGGCTGCGATGCTTCGTCCGCAGACCAGACCGTTCGGGCTCTCGCTTGGTGATCGCTTCTGTTTGGCGCTCTCGCTCGCTATAAATCTGCCGCTTGTCACAACCGACCTGAAGCTCGCGATGGCGGCCGAAGCGATGGGCGCTTCGGCAATTATCGCGCGCGAGCATTCGAAGGATTGAGCGTGAGCGATCAGGGGCATCATTGTGGACCCCTGATATTGAAACGGTGCCGCGAGTGTCGCTGCTCCTACGCACGATCAGCCGACAACACCTCGACCAGCATTTTGACCTTCTTCTGCCGCCATTGCGGGAGTGGCGCGACGATCCAGTAGCCGCGCGGGTCTTCGATCGTCGCTTCGAACACGCCTGCGAGGAGCGGCGGGACGATCGCGCGGCCTGCGCCCGAGGTCGCAGCGTCGAGCGCGAGGCCGGCATCGGCGACATCGAGGCCTGGGCCGCCGGGTTCGGGGCAACCCGGCCAACCGATGACGTCGCCCTCGCCGACGCTGACATAGCCGCGCGGGCCGAGCGCAACACCTTCGTGGCCGTTCGCGTCGGACCCGAAGCAAATCGCGAGGTCGAGATTGGCCTGGGTGAAGTCGAGACCGTGATCGCTGGCGACCAGCGCGAACCGCAGCTCGGGGTCGGTCGCGCGGTACGCCGCGAGCCGCGCGAGCAGCCATTTCGCGGTCAGGTCGCGCGGTGCGGCGATGGTCAGCGATTTCGAGCTTTGCCCTGCCTGCATCGCGCGCACCGATTCCTCGAAGCTCAGGAACCCCTTGCGCAGTTCGACCAGCCCCGCTTCGCCTTCCGGGGTGAGTTCGAGACCCTTGGGCGTGCGGCGGAACAGTACGAGGCCGAGCGTATCCTCGAGCGCGCGGATCTGTTGCCCGACCGCCGCCGGGGTCACCGCAAGTTCGTCGGCCGCGCGTGTGAACGACAAATGCCGCGCTGCCGCGTCGAGCACGCGAAGGCCATTGAGCGGGAGGTGCGTGCGCTTCATGGCCTTGTGCTCCGGCGGAAGGCGGAGCCCTGGTGTCGGAGAACAGCCCTTAGACGCCAGAGCTCCAGCTTTTGCAGGAGCACAACTCCGTGCGGAAAGCTCATCCCCGCGCGGTCACGGGCGCGGTCAAAGCGAATTTGGGAACCGCGACCGGGAAGGAGGAGCCGTCCTCGCCGACCATCTCATACTGGCCCTGCATCCAGCCGGTCGGCGTCGTCAGCGGGCAGCCCGAGACATAGTCGTACGACGCGCCGGGTGCGATGATCGGTTGTTCGCCGACGACGCCTTCGCCCTCGACGCGGTGGCGCGCGCCCCGACCGTCGGCAATCGTCCAGCTGCGCGTCAACAACTGGACCGTCATCGGCCCCTCGTTTTCGATGCGGATGTGATAGGCCCAGAACCACCGCGACTGCCCCGGATCGGATTGCTCGGGGAGATAGCTCACCGACACGCGCACCACGACGCCGCGCGTGATTTCCTCATAGGGGAACAGCGCCTTCACAGCCCGACCGCGCGCAAGGCGTGGTCTAGGTCGGCGATTACGTCATGGGGATCCTCAAGGCCGACATTGAGACGGATCATCCCCTCATCGATGCCCATTTCGTGCCGGACCTCTTCGCTCAGTCCGGAATGCGTGGTCGACGCAGGATGCGTCATCAGCGAGCGCGAGTCGCCGATGTTGTTCGAGATGTCGATCAATTCGAGCGCGTCGAGCAGGCCGTGGGCCTGCGCGCGTCCGCCATCGAGGTGGAAGGCAAAGATGCACCCGGCGGCGTCCATCTGCGCCATCGCCAGATTATGCTGCGGATGGCTCGGCAGGCCCGGGTGGAGGATGCGCGGTACGCGGCCTTCGATGAAGCGCCCGACCTTGAGCGCATTGTCCGATTGACGGCGGATGCGCAGGTCGAGTGTCTCGAGCCCCTTCATCACAACCCAGGCGTTGAACGGCGACAGGATCGGCCCGGTGTTGCGCTGGAACGGGAGTAGCGTGTTGGTAATGAAGTCCTCGGTCCCGCACACCGCGCCCGCAATGACGCGCCCCTGCCCGTCCATCATCTTGGTCGCTGAATAGGCGACGACATCGGCCCCAAATTCGAGCGGACGCTGCAACGCCGCGGTTGCGAACGCATTGTCGACGACGGTGGTGATGCCGCGCGCCTTCGCCACCCCGCAAACGTGCTTCAGGTCGACGATGTCCATCGTCGGATTGGCGGGAGTTTCGAAGAAGAAGACCTTGGTTTCGGGCCGGATCGCGTCGACCCAGGCCTGATTGTCGCGACTGTCGATCGTCGTCGTCGCAATGCCGAATTTGGGCAGCAGCGTGTCGGTCAGCCAGCGGCACGACCCGAACGCTGCGCGCGCCGCGACGACGTGGTCGCCGGTCTCAAGCTGACAGAGCAGCGCCGTCGTCATCGCTGCCATGCCCGTCGCCTGACAGCGCGCCGCCTCAGCCCCTTCCATCAGGGCGATGCGATGCTCGAGCATCTCGACCGTCGGATTCTGCAACCGCGAATATGTCGGCCCCTCGGCCTCGCCCGAAAAGCGTGCAGCAACGGTTTCGGCATCGTCATAGGTAAAACCTGACGACAGGATCAGCGCCTCGCTCGTCTCGCCCCACTCGGTGCGCACGGTGCCACCGCGCACGGCCAGCGTCGCGGGGCGCCATTTGGCGGTTATACTTCGGTCCTGGCCGTCATTGCGCTTCATAACACTCCCTTGCCGCCGCAAGGGGCGAATGGTCAACGCCCCAATGCACGATCGATACGCTCGATCAGCCGCTCACGCGCAGGCAAGATTTCGGCACGGCGGCCGATGAGCAGGTCTTCGCGCAGGCGGAGGCCATTACTCGTCAACCCGTCGGCATCATCATTGCCATAGCCCAATTCGGCCAGGACCAGCGCTTCATAACGTTGAAGGGCAACGACCCATCCCTGCGCCGAAGGTGCCATTTCCACGGCGGCAAGGACACCGTCCAGCGCGTCATGCACCCGCGGATAGGGATGTCCCTCTGGCAACGTCACAGCTGCAAGCGCCGTCACCCACTCGATTGCTGCAGCAGCAAGCGGTTCGGACAGCAGCGGTGCCCGACTGGCGATCAGCTCAACGTCGAGCGAAGCCAGTTGCACGTCATTGCGCGCTCTGAAATCAGCGGCAACAACATTCCCAACCGACAGGATCGGCCGCACCCGCCGCGACCGTCCGCCACGCACATAGCCTGCCAGCAATCCATGTTCGGCGGTCAGCGCCCGCACGATTGCACCGTGCTCGCCATGAGCACGAACGGCAACGACGATGGCGCGGGCGCGGATCTGCATCTGCCCCCTATGCCATCAATATTGGGTGCGGTAAGCATGCCTAACATCGCAGCTGTTACCGCACATTCAAAAAAAGGGCAGCGGTGTTTCATTGGGAGCCAGTCATTCAGTCCAATGTGGCCAAGTCCGACGTGGTGCGGCTCGACCTACCGCCGCCCGCAGCGACGCGCGTCATGCTTCCGGACGCAATGGGCCGAAGGTTCGCAATCTTTGCTGATGCTGAAGAAGAATTCGACTGGAAAGGCCCGTTCCGACGCGACGCGACATCGACCGAAGCCATTGATGCCCTGCCCCAGGCCAACCGGTTTTTTACCGATGCCGGTTGCGTGCCGACCTACCTTGTCGACTGGCCCGTGGTGGCCAATCCCGCCAGTGCCGCGTTAATCCGGCGCATGGTCGCCGACGGTGGCTGCGACATCGGCACTCAGTTGCACCCGTGGGTCAATCCGCCGTTCGATGAAGAAGTGACGGCGCAGAATAGTTATTCGGGCAATCTGCCGCGCACGCTCGAAGCGGCAAAGATCAGGACACTGACCGACAAAATCGAACTCGAAACTGGGGTCCGGCCAACAGTGTATCGCGCGGGGCGTTATGGGATTGGGCCCAACACCGCGCAATTGCTGGTTGAAGAAGGCTATCGACTCGACGTGTCCGTACGCGCGTCATACGATTACCGCGCACAGGGTGGCCCTGATTTTTCGCGGCATCCGATCTGGCCGTGGCGGATCAGCGAGCGGCTTCATGAACTTCCCTTGACGGCAATCTGCACCGGATTGCTGCGAAACAGGCTTAGTGTGCATGACTATGCCCCGGCGCGGGGATTCCTTGCCAGGACAGGACTGTTCGACCGCGTGCCGTTAACGCCCGAAGGGGTGCGCTTGCACGATGCGCTGATTGCGATCCGCCAACTGCTCGACAGCGGGCACCAGTTGTTCAGCCTGTCGTTCCACACGCCGACACTGGTGCCGGGCCACACGCCCTATGTCCGCAGCGAGCACGATTTGAAACGATTTTGGGCGTGGTGGGACGGAGTGTTCAACCTGTTCGCCAAACATGGCGTCATGCCGATCCGCGCGGCCGAGATCGTGTCCGCGCTAGAGGCCGCGTGACTTTTCCTGCACCCATTATCGCGTCCAGCAATTCAGTGGCAGTCGAAATAGTGCCGCTGAACGCAATACCGCCACGATGGAATGCGCCTTGGGCTGAACTTGCAGCGCATGCCAGCGAACCGAACCCATTCGCCGAACACTGGTTCTTGCGACCTGCCATTCGTCATTTTGAAACGCGTTCCGACGATCGGATGATCGGCATCTGGCGTGACACCATGCTCATCGGCATGTTGCCCGTAACTCAAGCAATGCAATATGGCCGTATGCCGATCCGCCATGTCGAAAATTGGGCGCATTATCACTGCTTTTTGGGCACGCCGCTGGTCCGCGCCGGTTATGAGCCACTCTTCTGGACTACCGTGCTCGCATCGCTTGACGAGGCCGAATGGGCATCGAATTTCCTGCACATCATAAGCATGGATTTGCATGGTTCAGTCTTGGCGGGATTGCGCGGCGCACGGCGCGTTGACATCGTCCACCGCACCGAACGCGCGATGTTGCGAAGCGGACTTACTTCAGCCGCTTATTACGAAACCAACATTAGTCATAAGAAACGCAAGGAACTTCGTCGGTTACGCTCACGTCTTGATGAATTGGGCGAAGTGGCTTTTACGGAATTGACGAGCGAGTCGCACGTTGGCGCATGGGCCGATGATTTCCTCGCACTCGAAGCATCGGGCTGGAAAGGCCGCGAAGGAAGCGCACTGAACGCCGACACGGCAACGAAAGCCTTCTTCGGTGAGGTCGTCAGTGGCGCGCAAGAAGCGGGGAAACTCGAAATGCTACGCATGGCACATAACGGGAAACCGATTGCGATGCTGGTCAATTTTATGACCCCGCCGGGCGCTTATGCTTTCAAGATCGCGTTTGACGAGGATTATGCCCGCTTCTCCCCCGGCGTGCAGATCAAGATCGAAAACCTCAAAACACTCGACCGCAACGACGTCTTATGGAGCGACAGTTGTGCCGTCGAGGATCATCCCATGATCAACAGTCTGTGGACCGACCGCCGCGAGATGGTCCGCGTGACCGTGTCCCTCTCCGGTGCGCGGCGTAAAGCTGTGTTCCATGCAGCGCGGGCGGTCGAAACGCTCGCGGCTGCAATGCGGAGACGGCCATGAGCGCTTTCGCCGACACGGCAACTTTCGCGAAACTTTATCCCGAGCAACCGGGCGTCTTGAAGCATGGGCTTGCGGACCATCCGCTGTTTACGCTTGATGCGCTCGTTAAACTGGCGGGACGGATGGCACCCGGGGACATTGAATATAATCGGGGTGATCTGCCGCAGGGCATCGATTTTGAGGACATTCCAAGCAACGGTTTGTCAATAACCGACACCATAAGCGGCATCGAACACAATAGCTCTTGGATGGTCCTGAAATTTGTCGAACAGGACGCCGAATATCGCGATCTGCTCGTCAAAGCGCTCGCCGAACTCGGCATAGAGATATGCGCAAAGACCGGCCCGATGCTCAATCAAAACGCCTTTATATTCGTTTCGAGCCCCAATGCGGTGACACCTCTGCACTTCGATCCCGAGCATAACATCCTGTTACAGCTGCGGGGCACCAAGACAATGACGGTATTTCCGGCCCATGATGAGCAAATCGCGCCGCCGTCAGCGCATGAGCGGCTGCACTTAGGCCAAGGGCATCGTAATCTGCCGTGGGACAACCGCTACGCACCCAGCGGGCAGCGTTTCGAGCTTGGCGCAGGCGAGGGCGTCTATGTGCCTCTGATGGCCCCACACTGGGTCCAGAACGGCCCTGAGGTGTCGATCAGCTTTTCGGTTACGTGGCGCAGTGCGCACAGCTATGCGGAAGCCGAAGCCCGCGGAATGAACGCGATTCTGCGCCGCGCCGGGTTTTCACCGAAGTCACCGCAGCCTTACCCTGCTCGAAATTTGGTCAAATCCGTAAGCTACAAAGCGATTCGCAAGGTGAACCACCTCCTTGCACGTTAAAGCGCCTGCCCCGCAGCCCACCCACTCGCCCAGGCCCATTGGAAATTATAACCGCCGAGCCATCCGGTAACATCGACGGCCTCGCCAATTGCGTAGAGCCCCCGCACGGCGCGCGCTTCCATCGTCCGCGATGATAGCTCAGCGGTGCTGATGCCGCCCACGGTAACTTCGGCCTTCGCAAATCCCTCGGTGCCGTTCGGGTGGAACTGCCACGCTGCCAATCGTCGCTCCGCCGCTTCGAGCACGTCATCCCGATGACTGACCAGCTCGCCACTTAGTCCCACCCGTTCGGCAAGCGTCTCAGCAAGCCGCGTCGGCAAGACCGCACCAAGCGCGGACTTCACCTGCGTCCGTGGTGCAGATCGCTTCAAGCCTCGAAGCCATCCCGTTTCGACGTCCGGCAGAAAATCAACACTTATGGGCTCGCCATGCCGCCAGTAAGACGAAATCTGGAGCATTGAGGGACCCGACAGCCCCCGGTGCGTGAACAGTGCCGCTTCCCGAAACAGCGTCTTTCCTGCCGTTGCTACAACATCGGTCGCCACGCCCGACAGTTCGCGGAACAGCACTTCATCACCGCCCAGCGTGAAGGGCACGAGCGCGGGCCGAGGTTCGACGATCTTCAGACCGAATTGCCGGGCAAGGTCATAGGCAAAGCCCGTCGCGCCCATTTTCGGGATCGACGGTCCTCCCGTCGCGACCACCAGCGCCGGAGCTTGCGAAACCTGATTGCCGTGAAGCACGGTGAATTGGCCATCGACGTGACTCACCCCACTGATACTGTCTCCAAAAGCAAAGGTGACATTGGCTGCGACACATTCGTCCATTAGCATCACAACAATCTGCTTGGCCGACCCGTCGCAAAACAATTGCCCCAGTGTCTTCTCATGCCACGATATGCCGTAGTGGTCGACCAAAGCGACAAAATCAGCAGGTTCGTAGCGCCCCAAGGCCGACTTGGCGAAATGCGGATTGGCGGAAATAAACCGCTCCGGCACCGCCCCAAGGTTGGTGAAGTTGCATCGCCCGCCCCCTGAAATCAGGATTTTCTTGCCCGGTTGATCGGCATGATCGATCACCAGAA
>JAYUYR010000309.1:0-3489 GCA_043752405.1 Sphingomonas sp.
ATACGGCCCGGATCGATGACAACCGCACGGCATCAAAAATCACCATTCGCCGCAACGCAAGCACGAGCACCACAATTGCCGACAGCAACCCGACTGGCACCAAAGTCGCATCGGCAACGCCCCGCGCAAAGAGCGGCACGACCCACGCGGCGCCCAGCAACGTGATATCCGAGGGAAGAAACCCCCGCTGCCGCCCATCCGCCACCAGAAACGCGATGGCCATGCCCAGTATCGTGTAGTCATAATCCATTGCATAGGGAGTCGACATCAATGCCGCCACCAGCACCACCGCATTGCGGACCGGCGGCGCTGCACACCGAGTCGCAATCACGGACCCCAGAACCATCACGGCGGTAATTCCCGCCTGCACGCCGTACGCGAGCGGCACGGGTCCGCCCCAGCTCCGCACGGCTGAAAAGCCGGTCTGGATCTTTGCCCAGCCAGTATTCCCCGCCTCGATGACAATATGCTGCGTCAGAGGCAGCGAATTGTAAAATGCCAACCAGACCCCATCGCCCCACATCACCAACGTGCTGACGATGAGAATGACCGCCGAAATGCAAGCACCGGCGACCGCTCGCCACTGCCCGCTCGCCAGCAGCACCAGCGGCAGCACGACCCCAAACTGTGGTTTGTAAATCAGGCACCCGATCATCAGTCCTGCCAGCCATGGCCGCCGGTCAAGGCACATCAGCCCGCCCCCCAGCAGCGCGGCAGTCAGAAAACCATTGTGTCCATGTGTCAGGCAAATCATGACCACGGGCGCGGAAAGCGCGCCGAAGATGACGTGTCGACCCGGCACAATTCGCCACACCGTCGCAACGGCTGCTCCCAGCGTGGTCACCTGCCAAACAATCAGCGCCAATAAATACGGCATTTGCGCCAGCAGAGATGCGACAATCAGGAAAGGCGGTGGATAATGCCATCCGTAAAAGGGAATATGCGCGCTGTTGTGTACATTCTGCTGCACTGCATATTGCGTTGGCCAATCCCATGCGAGCGCAGCCCGACCCTCATTGGCCATTCGCCCCGCAGTCCACACATTTGAAAAATCTGTGCCGAGCGGGCGGTTAAGGTAATCGCGCGTGCCCGTTGCGGTTATCAATAGATAGGCAACGACGGCAATTGTCATGGCAAGCATCAGTCGCATGACCATGATGGCTCGTGCTTCTGTCAGCCACCGCCCGCTTGCCAGTGTGTCGATCATCCTCTTGCTTTACGCGCCCAGCCGCAAGCAAATGGTTAAAAGGGATTGGCTTGCCCTTGTCGCCTGCTGGTCTACTCCCAATCTGAGTGGTGCGACTCGAGCGCCGGTGGAGAAACACGATGCAAAGCTATTTGAAAAACTACATCAACGGCGCCTGGGTCGACAGCATCGGCGGCACCCGCCACCAGGTCATCAGCCCGTCGACTGAGGAAGTCTGCACCGAAATCACGCTCGGCACGGTCGCCGATGTCGATGCGGCCGTCGCGGCAGCAAAGAGCGCGTTCAAGACCTTCTCGCAAACCACACGCGAAGAACGCCTCGCGCTGCTGGAACGCATTGTCGAGGAATATAAGAAGCGCATTCCCGATCTTGCGCACTCGATGGCGACCGAAATGGGTGCGCCGGTAAGCTTTGCCTCGACCGCTCAGGTCGGAGCCGGAATTGGTGCCTTTGTCGGCACGATGGCCGCACTGAAGGATTTCAGCTTCTCCGAACAGGTCGGTGCCAACACCGCAGTTTATGAACCCATCGGCGTTGTCGGGATGATCACGCCGTGGAACTGGCCGCTCAACCAGATCGCGCTAAAGGTCGCACCGGCACTGGCGGGCGGAAACACGATGATCCTGAAACCGTCTGAAGAATGCCCCGGATGTGCTGCGATCCTCGCCGAAATCATGCACGCAGCCGGCGTCCCTGCCGGTGTGTTCAACCTTGTTCAGGGTGAAGGGTCCGTAGTCGGCGCAGCGATTTCGTCGCATCCCGGTATTGATATGGTCAGCTTCACGGGCTCGACACGCGCAGGCATCATGGTGGCAAAGGCTGCTGCGGATACGGTCAAACGCGTCCATCAGGAACTGGGTGGCAAAGCACCAAACGTCGTCCTGCCGGGTGCCGACCTCGCGGCGGTCCTGCCACCCACGGCCAGCGGCCCGCTGGTCAACGCCGGGCAAAGCTGCATCTCGCCAACGCGCATCCTCGTGCAGAAGAACGATGCCGTTGCCGCAACCGCGATCATCAAGGGCATGTATGAGGGCACCGCAGTCGGCGATCCCCTGACCGAAGGCTTTCACATGGGGCCCGTCGTCAACAAGACGCAATATGACAAGATCCAGGGGCTGATCCAGTCGGCCATCGACGAAGGCGCGGTACTGGAAACCGGCGGCACCGGCCTGCCGGCCAACGTCAATCGCGGCTATTTCGTCAAGCCAACAGTTTTCTCGGGCGTGACTCCTGACATGAAGATTGCACGCGAGGAAATCTTTGGACCCGTGGCCACTGTCATCACCTACGACACGCTCGACGAAGCCATCGAGATTGCCAACGACACGGTTTACGGCCTGTCCGCCGTTATCTCGGGCGAGCCGTCCGAAGCCGCCAAGATCGCCCCGCGCCTGCGCGCCGGGATGGTCACGGTGAATGGCTGGGCACCGGCACCTGGCGCACCGTTCGGCGGTTACAAGCAATCGGGCAACGGTCGCGAAGCCGGGCTGTTCGGCCTTAAGGATTTCATGGAAGTAAAATCCATGATCGGCATGCCGGCCTGAACTGCATCCTTCCGCAGTGCAGCATTAACGCGTAGGCGGGTGCCATGACAGCACCCGCCAATCCGCATCCGCCACTCGGCCAGCGCGAATTCATCGTCCTGATCGCGGCGATGATGGCAATCAATGCGCTCGGCATCGACGCAATGCTGCCTGCACTGCCCGAAATCGGGCGGTCGCTTCATGTCGCGAACGAAAATGCGACGCAGTGGGTCATCGCGGCCTATATGTTCGGTTTCGGCGCGATGCAGTTGGTCTATGGTCCTCTTGCTGACCGTTTCGGTCGCAAGCCGGTGCTGATTATCACACTGATTGGCTTCGTTATTGCCAGTGTCATCGCGAGCGTTTCGTCGTCGTTTCCCCTGCTCATCGCCGCGCGGGTTCTCCAGGGCACGATGTCGGCATCGACGCGCGTCCTGACCATCTCGATTGTCCGCGACTGTTACAGCGGGCGACCGATGGCGCGAATGATGAGTCTGGCGCAAATGGTCTTCTTCGCCATCCCGATCCTCGCGCCAAGCATCGGCTCGGCGATCCTGCTGGTTGGACCCTGGCGGACGATCTTCTGGCTGCTCGGCGGATTTGCGGCCGTGGTTGCGATCTGGGCCGCGATGCGCTTGCCCGAAACGCTACACCCCGATGACCGCCGCGAAATTTCCGTGGCGTCGCTCCTGTCGGCGTGGAAAATCACGCTCACCAACCGCTATTCGCTGGGCTACACGCTCGCCTCGTCGGGAATCT
>JAYUYR010000310.1:0-3474 GCA_043752405.1 Sphingomonas sp.
TATCTCGCCCTGCGCGACATGGAAAAGGCCAGGAGCCTGCCCGATGTCGCAAGCGGACTGTTCGGCGGCGTTCTCCGCGCAACGGTCGCGCTGGTCATCGGTCTTGGGACGCTGACGCTGACTGCTTGGCTCCTGTCGGATCAGATGCTCACGCTAAGCGATTTCTTTGCTTATGTGCTGCATCCGCCGGGGCCGCTGCCCGTCAATCCTGTGGGAACGATCTGGATCGCCTTGGCGCTCGTCGCGTTGGCGTTGCAACTGCTGGCGCGCGGCGGACTTTCTGGGGGGGCGCGCTCACTTTATGTTTGCCTGATCGTGCTCCTCGCGGCTGGAAGTTATTTTCTCAGCCGTAGTCACGACAATAATATCCTCAACCTGTTTCCGCTGCTTGTGATCGTTGCGCTCGCAACAACCCGCCAGTCCGTGGGATCACGCCCCGATTTCGCAAGCGGATTCGTCCGGACGTTCCTCGCCGCGATTGTCTCATTCGTGGCAACATTCAATTTCGGACCTTGGGGAGAGGGCGTGGCGCGCGGCCATGCGTTCGATGTCGGTCCGTCACGGCTGGTGGCCCGCTTCACGCCAAATCAGTCCGATAGCCCCCGGATATTGCCGCGCGATGCGGTAGCGGGCCTCGAATATCTGCGCCGTCGCAATGCCGGTGCGGTCGTACTGCTCAGCGACGGCGCGCTCATGCCCTGGTCGCCACCGGGTTCAGGATGGACGGGCGTAAACAACGCCGCAAACTTCACGCCTTTGCCTGATGCGATGATCGTTCGCTACATCAAACGCGGTGCGCGCGCGTATCGCCGCCCCGGCTGGACCCTGATCGACAACGCGAAATACGGGCATTGGGTTACAATGTTTGCGACGGCTTATGACGTGCGCCACAGCGAGGCATTCGGAACCCACACTGCCTATTATCTCGTCCCACGTTAACTCGTTGAGATGTAGCGCAGCGCGCCTTCCGTAACGTCATTTTCGGGCCTCTTGCGTGGCCGTTCGCTTGCGTTATGAAACGCTGCCTATGACCCTTCCTGCCATTTTCGATACGCTGCGGCTTCCCGTTATCGGTTCGCCGCTGTTCATTGTTTCCGGTCCCGATCTGGTGATCGCCCAGTGCAAGGCGGGGATCGTCGGCTCCTTTCCCGCTCTCAACGCGCGGCCGCAGGGGTTGCTCGACGAATGGCTGCACCGCATTACCGAAGAACTGTCGCAACATAACCGCGACCATCCCGAACGGCCCGCCGCGCCCTATGCGGTCAACCAGATTGTCCACAAATCCAACGACCGGCTCGAAGCTGATCTCGCAACCTGCGCCAAGTGGCAGGTGCCGATCACGATCACTTCGCTCGGCGCTCGCGAAGACTTGAACGCCGCCGTCCACAGTTGGGGCGGCATTGTCATGCACGACGTCATCAATGACCGCTTTTCGCGCAAGGCGATCGAAAAGGGAGCCGACGGTCTCATCCCCGTTGCCGCAGGTGCTGGTGGCCATGCGGGTGTTCAGTCACCGTTCGCCCTCGTCAGCGAAATCCGTCAGTGGTTCGACGGACCCGTCGCGTTGTCGGGTGCGATTGCCAACGGCCATTCGATCCTCGCGGCCCAGGCTTGCGGTGCCGATCTCGCCTATATCGGCTCAGCCTTCATCGCGACCGCCGAAGCCAATGCCGACGCTGCTTATAAACAGGGCATCGTCGATGGCCGCGCGCAGGACATTGTTTATTCGGACCTCTTCACCGGCGTCCACGGCAACTACCTGCGCGGCTCGATCGAGGCCGCAGGGCTCGATCCCGACAACCTGCCACAGGGCGAATATAAAACGATGAACTTCGGCCAGAGCGACAACACTCCGGCAAAGGCATGGCGCGACATCTGGGGTTCGGGTCAGGGCATTGGCTCTGTCACCGAAGTCGAAAGCGTCGCCGACCGCGTCGACCGCCTCGAACGCGAATATCGCGCTGCCATAGCCGAACTCGCTGCCAAAACGCGCTAGGGCCAACCGGCATGAATTACAGCCGCCTCATCCTCATCGTCGCTGCACTCGTTGCCACTGTTTCGGTCGGCGTCATCACGCTGCGCCCCACGCCCGCACCCGAGCCAACGGCCGCCAACACAACGCCCGCCAACACAACGCCCGACATCGGCCAGATGATTGCCGCCATTGAAGCGCGCCTCAAAACCAGTCCCGATGACGTCGAGGGTTGGCGGATGCTCGGGCTGGCCTTCTCGCAGACACAGCGCTTCGCCGAAAGCGCCACAGCCTATAAGCGCGCAGCACAACTTGCCCCCGACAAGGCTGAAAACTGGTCGAACCTCGGCGAAGCGCTGGTCATGGCAAGCAAAGGCGACGTCCCGCCGGATGCCAAGGCCGCTTTCGCGACCGCCTTTGCACGCGATCCAAAGGACGTCCGCGCACGCTATTTCCTCGCTGTGTCAAAGGACATTGCCGGCGATCACAAGACCGCGATCAACGAATGGATCGCACTCCTGAAGGACTCACCACCGGGCGCGCCATGGGAAGCCGACGTTATCGCGCTCATCAATCAGGTCGGGACGAAAGAAAAGATCGAAGTCGCAACCCGCCTTGCTGCCATCGGTCGTTCGGCGGCCCCCGCTGTATCCACCAAAGATCAAGACGCCATGATTGCATCGATGGTCGATGGCCTCGCCCAAAAACTCAAAGCCAATCCGAAAAATGTCGAGGGCTGGATCATGCTTATGCGAAGCTATTCGTCGCTCGGCCGCACCAAGGAATTGCAAGCCGCACTGGCCTCAGCCCTCGCCGCCAATCCCGCCGACGCGGCCACACTCAACAAGGCCGCTGCTGAGTTTGACAACCGCCCCACCCGCTAACCCATACGCACGTTATCAATGACTGCATCGATCAATGCCATGTCGTGCGGCAGTTGCCCGTCAAGGATCAATATCGCCAGCCCATGCACCAGCGACCAGGCGTGCATCGCCATCGCATTGCGCGCCGCGAACGTGCTGCCCGGTGGCATCAGCGCGTCGACACTCTGATGCAGGAACTGCATCGCCGTCGATGATCCGACATCCGCCTCGACACCCAGATGCGAGCGGCTGCTCATCAGGCGAAACAATGCAGCGTTGTTCAGTGCAAAATGAACATAGGCGCGCCCGCAGGCGCTGAAACCGGCCCTGCCGCCACCTGCCGCCTCGCTCGCGGCCATTTGCATTGCCCCCATCCGCTCGGCCGCTTCGAACGCCAGCGCGTCAAGCAGTGCATCTTTGTCGGGAAAATGCCGGTAGATCGCGGTCGCGCTGACCCCGACATCGCGCGCAACCTCGCGCAGCGATAAGTCATCGCCCCCTTCGATCCGCTTCAACGCCGCGCCAATCACTGCCGAACGCAAATCACCGTGATGATAGCCACGTTTTATGTTGACGCTGTTATCATTGATTGTCATGTTGTCATCGTAAACATTGATTCGGGAGAATACCAGTGGCCAG
>JAYUYR010000311.1:0-3471 GCA_043752405.1 Sphingomonas sp.
ACCGATCCCGACCGGTTGCCGCATCGAATAAACGTCGATACCGGGACCTGCGCCCTGGGTATATTCACCCTTCAAGATATGTGGAATGCCGCAGCAAAATTCGATAACCTCAAGCCCGCGCTGAATGTCGCCCTTCGAATCCGCAATCACCTTGCCGTGCTCGATGCTTAACATGTGCGCCAACGCGTCCATATTGGCCTCGACCAAGCGCTTAAATTCGAACATCACCCGCGCGCGTCGCTGCGGGTTCGTCGCGGCCCACGCCGGTTGCGCCGCCAACGCTGCCTGCACCGCACGTTCGAGCACCGACGCATCGCCCAGCGGCACCCGCGCCTGCACCGCGCCGCTGTTTGGATCGAACACGTCGCCAAAGCGCGTACCTGCCGCACCAGCGCCGCCCGATATGAAATGGTCTATTGTACGCATTATTGAGAATCCTTAGTTGGCTCGGGCGATCTAAATCTCTTCGCTATATTCTTTGTCATTCTCGCGAAAGCGGGAATCCATGGCGTGACCGTTCGGCCATGGACCACCCGATCAAGTTGGGGGTGACAAATGGTTGATAGACAGGTTCATTCCCCCGCCTCTATCCGCACCAACAACGCCTCGACCTGAACCTGCACGCCGACCTCGGCGTTAAGCTCCGCCACCACTCCGTCGAACGGGGCGGTCAGGCTGTGCTCCATCTTCATCGCTTCGAGCGTGAGGAGTTTCTGGCCCTTGGTCACCGTATCGCCCGCTACGACCTCGACCGCGATGATACGGCCTGGCATTGGGGAGAGGATTGCACCGTCGGACGCACGAACCAAACCTGCCTCAAACCTTGGAAGCCCAATTACCGATGTCTGCCCGTTCTTCGTTACAAGCGCCAAATGTTTGGCGGCTGCACCCGACGTGTAAACACGCCCTTCGAAATCCGGCACTTTTTCCAGAGTAAAAGGCTGACCATTCGCTTGGAGGACAAGCCTTGTGTTCGGTCTGGCGTTTAAGCGAAAACCTTCAAGCAACTCGTTATCACGACTGTGCTGCGCCTTGTTGCTGTAGGCCTCGATCAAATGCCTTCCGGCTTGACCCAACATCTCTTCATCAGGTTCGCTAGGAGGGATTAAGGCCTCGCCCTGCTCGGCAATGAAGCCGGTAGTAACGTCTCCGGCTCCGAATTGTTGGCTGCTTGCAGAGCGATACAGAAAGCCCGCGTTCGATTTCACTGGCCATACAGCCGTTCCTTCCAAAGCCACCAGCAAGGCATCAATCGAATCATTCCGGTCGTCAGCATGAACGATCAGCTTGGCGATCATCGGGTCATAGTGCGGTGAAATAACCGACCATTCTTCGACGCCGGAATCTACCCGAATTTCGTCGTCAGGCAGGCAATAGCGCTGGAGTGTGCCGGTACTTGGCAGAAAGCCAGTAGCCGGATCCTCAGCATACAATCGCGCTTCCATCGCCCAGCCGTTAATAGCCAGCTGGTCTTGGCGAAGCGGCAGTGGTTCGCCGCTCGCCACGCGCAACTGCCATTCGACCAGATCGACGCCGGTAATTTCTTCAGTGACGGGGTGTTCGACCTGCAGCCGCGTATTCATTTCCATGAACCAGATGCGGTCGGCGCGTAGGCCTTCTGACGCGTCGGCGATGAATTCGATCGTACCTGCGCCGACATAGTCGACCGCCTTGGCCGCGCGGACTGCGGTTTCACAAAGTACCGCGCGCGTCGCCTCGTCCATGCCCGGCGCGGGGGCTTCCTCGATCACTTTCTGGTGGCGGCGCTGGAGCGAGCAGTCGCGTTCGAACAGATGGACGATGTTGCCGTGGGTATCGCCGAACACCTGCACCTCGATATGGCGCGGGCGCTGGATATATTTTTCGATCAGGACATGCGCGTTGCCGAACGACGCGGTGGCCTCACGCTGGCATGAGGCGAGCGCGTCGGCGAAGTCGGCTGCGTTCTCGACCTTGCGCATCCCCTTCCCGCCGCCGCCAGCGACCGCCTTGATGAGCACGGGATAGCCGATTTCGGCGGCGCGTTCGGCAAGGAACTCCGGGTCCTGGTTTTCGCCCATATAGCCGGGGGTGACGGGCACGCCCGCCTCGGCCATCAATTTCTTGGCCGCATCCTTAAGGCCCATCGCAGTGATGCTGGCGGGGCGCGGGCCAACCCAGACCAGCCCCGCGTCGATCACCGCTTGCGCAAACTCGGCATTTTCGGAGAGGAAGCCATAACCCGGATGGATTGCCTCCGCTTTGGTGGCGAGTGCAGCGGCGATGATCTTCTCGCCCACCAGATAACTCTCCCGCGCCGGAGACGCCCCGATATGCACCGCCTCATCCGCCTGCCGCACATGCAGCGCCTTGGCATCGGCATCCGAATAAACCGCTACGGTGCGAATACCCATGGCTCGCGCGGTGCGGATGATCCGGCAGGCAATCTCGCCACGGTTGGCGATGAGGAGGGATTGGATCATGGCTCTTTAATTCTGCATGGGGCGAAGCGATCGCCAAATAGGAAGGTCAATTGAACGAAACGCCATCCTTTGCGAATATCGTGAACGGCATCGCCATAAATCGTAATGCATTCCTCGCGCTTGCCATCCTCTTGAAAGCTGATTTTTCGGGTGAAACGACCATACACTGTTTCAACCATAAAAGTCGGTTCGCCATATCGAATGACCATCTTTTCTTCGGGGTTGAAAATCGAAAGCAGAAACGCCTCCATTTGCGGTCCCGTTAACACCTCGACTCCGCCATAGGATTTCACGAACAACAATCGGCTAACGTCGGCCATGCCGACGACTCCGCGCCAAGTTTGGCTGGGATGCGTCAATATCGTAAAAAAGCTCCGGACGGAAATCTCGAACTTCTCGTTCCGTTTAGTTTGCCAGTCCTTCTCTTCTTCGCTCGCGTCCGGCGAATAGGGCGCGGGGACGACTGGTGTCTGGGCGCTCAACAGCAACGCGGCTACCGCTGAGAACAAGGATTTGCCCAACGACGTCCCGGCGGCCCGATCGATAATGTCGCAGCGATTGGCAATGAGGAGGGATTGGATCATAATTCCTCCCCGATCCAGGGAGGGGGACCATCCGAAGGATGGTGGAGGGGCACGCGCCGTCTTTCCTGCCCTTCAGCCAACTTAGCCACCCTGTCCTCACAAACCTCGACTACGCGAAAAACCGCACCTTCTAAATTGCGCAACACGGCACTCACCGGCACCCGCAATGTCGCCACACCTTGCGACCGTAAAAAATGCCCGCGTGCCGCATCGGCCTTTGCGGCAACATGACCATCGTGCGAATGTCCATCGACTTCAATCGCAAGCTTCCCCGTCGCACAATAGAAGTCGAGAATATATCGGCCGGCCGGGTGCTGCCGACGAAATTTGAAGCCGCCCGGTCGCTTGCGCAACTCCCGCCACAATATCGTTTCGGGCAAGCTCATCTCGCCGCGCAGCTTTCGCGCGCGCTTGAGCGTATTGGT
>JAYUYR010000312.1:0-3467 GCA_043752405.1 Sphingomonas sp.
GACAGCGAGGCCAGCGGGTTCTTGAGTTCGTGCGACACATCGGCGGCAAAGGCCTCGACGGCGTCGATACGTTCGCGCAGGGCCATCGTCATATCGGACAGGGCGCGGGCAAGCATCCCGATTTCATCGTTGCGGGCCGGCAGCCGTGGGACGATGACATCGCGCGCGCGCCCCTGTCGGACGCGGATTGCCGCTGCAGCAAGACGACGCAGCGGTTGGACAATCGTGCGCCCAAGAAACAGCGACAGTGCGACCGACAGCAGCAGAGCAGCGATAACGATGATGACGAGCCGACCACGCTCCTCGCGCACTAATCGCGTCACATCGAGCGCATTTTCGACCGACAGCAAGTAGATCGGCCGGTTGCCGACGCGCGTCGCGGCGGTGATCATCGTCGACCGGTCGGGCGCAAGGCGAACGCGCGACGCGATGAAGGCATCATCCGACATGATGGCTTCGAGTTCAGGCCAGTTTTTCGCATTCAGCCGGCCCTGATCGACAAAGGGCGGAGGGATCTGCGCACGGACGATCCGGTCGAGAATGGCGTCCATCCAGCGCGCGACGCGAGCGTCCCAGGTTTCGGTTGCGGGATCGATCAGGCGGAAGGTGCGCGGACCGAGACGCCAGCTGTCAAGTTTCAGCTCCCCCTTCTTGTCATAGACGCGAATGCGGTCGCCCGCTTCCTGTCCCAACGCGCGTATGATGGCAGGGTGGGCGCTGGCGGGCGACGACGCGAGAACGGTTGCGACAAGTTTCAGTTCGCTTTCCTGCTGTGTCCGTCGTTCCTCGATCAGCCGCGTCCGGAAGCCGTCGAGGTAGAAGATGCTGCCGCCGACAAGCGCGAGCGCAACGATATTCACCGCGAGAATCCGCCGTGTCAGCGAGCCCCGAAAGCGCCAGTGCGGTGGCGCATCGTCATCAGGCGTCGGTAAAACGATAGCCCGCCCCATAAAGCGTCGCGATGGCGTCAAACGTCGGGTCGACCTGACGGAATTTCCGCCGCAACCGCTTGATGTGGCTATCGATTGTCCGGTCATCGACATAAATATCGTCCTGATAGGCGACGTCCATCAGCTGGTTGCGGCTTTTGACGACATCGGGCCGCGTGGCGAGCGCTTCGAGGATCATGAATTCGGTTACGGTCAGCGCAACATTCTTTGAATCCCAGTGAACGCGGTGGCGGGCAGGGTCCATTTCCAGGCGCCCGCGAATGATCGGTTCGGCGATGTTGGCAGCAGCATCGGGTGGCGTGCGGGTGATGTCGACCCGACGCAGAATCGCCCGAATGCGCGCGATCAGCAACCGTTGGGAGAAAGGTTTGGTGATGTAATCATCGGCCCCCATCGCTAGGCCGAGCGCTTCGTCGAGTTCGTCATCCTTCGACGTCAGGAAAATGACCGGCAGCGGTGATTTTTCGCGCAGGCGCCGCAAGAGTTCGAGCCCGTCGAGCCGCGGCATCTTGATATCGCACACCGCAAGATCGGGCGGATTGTCGAGCAGCGCTTTCAGTCCGGATTCCCCGTCGGAATAAACGCGCGTCAAAAAGCCTTCGGCCTGCAGAGCAATGGAAACCGAGGTCAAAATATTGCGGTCGTCGTCGATAAGGGCAATGGTAGCGGTCACATGTCCCAGTCTAAAGCAACACCCCGATTTCGGCAATCGGACAGGATTTGACGACCCCAAAAGTGCCCCCTAAGTGCTGATGCATACGCATGTTAGGCGGGGTCACAATCCGCGACGTTTCGATTTAGGAGTGAGTATCGTGGCCGATCGTGCCCCCCGTTTTACGCTTGCCGACCAGGGCATTGCGACCAAGTGCGCAGTCCATTGGAATCTGACCACGGCACCGCTTTACGAACAGGCGCTGATCAACGGGGAAGGGGTTTTGGCCAAGGATGGGCCCTTGGTCGTCGCCACTGGCCAGCACACCGGCAGATCGGCGAACGACAAATATTTCGTGCGCGATGCCGAAACCGAAAACTCGGTGTGGTGGAGCAAGACCAATGTCGCAATGACGCCCGAACATTTCGCCGTATTGAAGGCTGATTTTCTAGCAGCAGTCGCGGCGAAGGATAGGCTTTACGCGCAGGATTTGTTCGGCGGATCGCAGCCCGAATACCGCGTCAACGTTCGCGTCATCACCGAATTTGCGTGGCACAGCCTGTTCATCCGCACGCTGCTGGTCCGTCCCGACGTGTCGGAACTCGCGGCGTTCATGCCCGAGTTTACAATCATTGATCTGCCCAGCTTCCGCGCCGATCCCGCGCGGCATGGCTGCCGGTCGGAAACCGTCATCGCCGTCAACTTTACCGAAAAACTGATCCTCATCGGCGGCACCGCCTATGCCGGCGAGATGAAGAAGTCGGTGTTCGGCATCCTCAATTACAAACTGCCGTTGCTCGGCGTCATGCCGATGCATTGTTCGGCCAACATCGGGCCGAAGGGTGACACGGCCGTATTCTTTGGCTTGTCGGGCACAGGCAAAACGACGCTCTCGGCCGATGCAAGCCGCACCCTGATCGGTGATGACGAACACGGCTGGTCCGATACTGCCGTCTTCAACTTCGAAGGCGGATGCTATGCCAAAATGATCCGCTTGTCGGCCGAGGCAGAGCCCGAAATCTTTGCGACATCAAGGCGTTTCGGCACGATCCTGGAAAATGTCGTCATCGATCCGGTAACGCGCGAGCTCGATTTCGATGATGCTTCGCTGGCGGAGAACAGCCGCGGGTCATATCCCATTGATTTTATTCCGAATTGCAGCGCTGACAATCTGGGGCCGGTGCCCAAGAGTATCATCATGCTGACGGCGGATGCTTATGGTGTGCTCCCCCCGATTGGGAAGCTGACGCCCGATCAGGCGATGTATCACTTCCTGTCGGGCTATACGGCGCGCGTGGCGGGTACCGAGATCGGCGTCACCGAACCCGAAGCGACGTTTTCGACTTGTTTTGGCGCACCGTTCATGCCGCGTCATCCGAGCATCTATGGCAATCTGCTCAAGGAACGCATTGCGAAGGGCGGCGTCACCTGCTGGCTCGTCAATACGGGCTGGACCGGCGGCAAGCATGGCATAGGCAGCCGGATGCCGATCAAGGCGACGCGCGCGCTGCTCAACGCAGCGCTCGACGGCAGCCTGAACAATGCCGAATTCCGCACCGACCCGAATTTCGGGTTCAAAGTGCCGGTCGCAGTGGCGGGTGTCGATAGCGGCATTCTCGACCCGCGTAGCACATGGGCGGATAAAGCCGATTACGATGCGACGGCGCAAAAGTTGGTCGGACAGTTCATTGCCAACTTTGCGCAATTTGCCGACCATGTCGATGAAGGTGTGAGGCGGTCGGCGCCTAAAGCAGCGTAATAGCGAATCAGAGGAGACGACTCATGGGAATGTTGGATGGATTGCTTGGCAAGATCTCTGAACATGTCGACATTGCAAATCTCGCGTCGAAGGTCGGTCTGACGCC
>JAYUYR010000313.1:0-3458 GCA_043752405.1 Sphingomonas sp.
TGTCGGCGAAGATGACCGTGCGCGAGATCGCCAAGGATTTTGCGGTGGCGGATGCTGTGGTGAACGGCGTGCCGGTGGCGTTGGGAGTTGCGGCTTAGATGGTGGGTTCGCTCGCCCATTGCATTTACACTCTGCGCCCGACCCTGTAGCGGACCCTCGTCCTTTGAAAGAGATAAAAATGCGGTTGGTTCGCGGTGCGTGGAAGATATTGGTCGGGGTGAAGGACGGGCTGGTCCTGTTGTTCATGCTGATCTTTTTCGGCTTGTTATACACAGCGCTGACCGCGCGGCCGCAGGGCAAAGCCGTGGGGACGGGTGCGCTTGTGCTGGATTTCAGGGGCAGCATCGTCGAACAGCCGCAGATCGCATCGCCGACCGAGCTGCTCAGTGGACGCGCCCCAACCAAGCAATACCGGCTGAGCGATGTCATCCGTTCGCTCGATGCCGCAGCAGGTGATGACCGGGTGAAGGTCGTCGTGCTCGATCTCGACAGCTTTACCGGCGCGGGTCTGGTGGCGCGGACCGACATTGGCGAAGCGATCGACCGGGTGCGCGCGAAGAAAAAAGTCTATGCCTTTGCGACCGGATATAGCGACGACAGTTATCAGCTTGCGGCGCACGCGTCCGAAATCTGGCTCGACCCGATGGGGCTCGCGCTGTTTCAGGGGCCGGGAGGATCGCGGCTGTATTACAAGGGGCTGATCGACAAGCTCGGCGTCAACGCGCACGTCTATCGCGTCGGCAAATACAAGTCGTTCGTCGAACCCTATACTCGCGCCGACCAGTCGCCCGAAGCCAAGGCGGCAAGCGAGGCGCTGTCGGCATCGCTGTGGCAGGGATGGCAGGCCGATGTCACCAAGGCGCGGCCCAATACCAAGCTCGCGGGTTATATCGGTGATCCGGTGACGGCACTGGCGGCGGGTGATCTCGCCAAGGGTGCGCTGGTTGCGGGTATTGTCGACAAGCTGGGCGACCGCGACAGTTTCAACCGGATGATCGCCGCCCAGGTCGGGCCGGGCAAAGGCAAGGTGGACTTTGCCAAGATCGAACTGGCACCGTGGATTGCCGCCAATCCCGCCGTGCGCAGCGGCGAGATCGGTATCGTGACGGTGGCGGGGAACATCGTCGACGGGCAGGCCGATCCGGGCACGGCGGGCGGTGACACGATTTCCAAAATCATCAACCGCGCGGTTGCCAGCGAGAAATTCAAGGCACTGGTATTGCGGGTGGACTCGCCGGGCGGGTCGGCGCTGGCGTCGGAGAAGATCCGTATCGCGCTGCTGCAGGCCAAGGCAAAGAATATGCCGGTCGTGGTATCGATGGGCAATGTCGCGGCATCGGGCGGCTACTGGGTCGCGATGGCCGGTGATCGCGTATTTGCCGAGCCGACGACGATCACTGGTTCCATCGGCGTGTTCGGGATTATTCCGACATTCGAGACCGCGCTGGCCAAGATCGGTGTGACGACTGACGGGATCATGACGACGCCATTAAGTGGGCAGCCCGACATCATCGGCGGCACCAATGCGGCGTTTGACAGCATCGTCCAGAAAAGCGTTGAATCCACCTATGGCAAATTCCTGTCGCTGGTCAGCGGCGCGCGCAAGCTGCCGGTGGAGAAGGTCGACGAGATTGCGCAGGGTCGCGTCTGGGACGGCGGCACGGCGCGGCAGCTAGGCCTGGTCGATGCGTTCGGCGGGATCAACGAGGCCGTGGCCGAAGCCGCCAAACTGGCCAAGCTCGACCCCGCGACGGTAAAGGCCGTTTACCTCGAAAAACCGACAAGCTTTGCCCAGAGCATCGCAGAAATGCTGATGGGCGGCGGCGACGAGGACGACGCGCAACAGGCGACCGATCTACTGTCCACCCTGTCGCGCGCGCGCTTTGCGATGCTGGTGCAAGCGGTGGCGGATGCGAAATCGCTGGCGACGGGGTCTGCGGTGCAGGTTCGCTGCCTTGATTGTCCGGTGTCCGCGGCGCCGGCCAAGTCGCAATCGCTCACTGAAATTTTCCTAGCCTGGATAAGCCGATGATCAATCTCCGCGCCGCCACGACTGACGACGCTGCTGCTGTGCTTGCGATTTATTCGCCTTATGTGGTGACCAATGCGGTGTCGTTCGAAACAACGCCGCCGCTGCTGAAGGAAATGCGCGCGCGGATTAAGGCAGCGGGCGATGTGTTGCCGTGGATCGTCGCGGGGGAGGAGGATAGCGGGCTGGTCCTCGGCTATGCCTTTGCCAAGCCGGTGCGACCGGGCCCGGCGTATCGATTCGCGGTCGAGACGTCGTGTTATGTGGCGGGCGAGCTCGAGGGGCAGGGAATTCGGCGGACGCTGTATCAAAGCCTGCTCGCGACGCTGACCGAACAAAATTATACGCAGGCCATTTCGACGCTGACGATGCCCAATGACAAGGCCATCGTGCTGCATGAGGCCATCGGCTTCAAGCGCGCCGGTGTGTACCGCGAAGTCGCGTTCAAGAATGGGCAGTGGATCGACGTGGGATTGTGGCAGAAGACACTGAGCGAGCCGAATACGCCGCCTGACGAGCCGCTGGCGTTCAGCGCGGTTGGCGTGGTTCGGGGGTAGGTTTGCCGTCAAGGCCGATAAACCACTTGCGTTCGGGCGGGCAGCTAGTTCCCGCTCCCGCCACCAAATCACGGCATTTCCCGTCCAGCTCGCCTGTGGCAATCGGCAGTCCGATAATCGCCGCAAGAGTCGGGGCGATGTCGATCACCTGGATGCTGTTGGGCTGTTCGAAGCCGGCCATCCCCTTGCGCCAGAAGAGGATCGGCACGCGGCGGTCGTAATCCCAGGGGCTGCCGTGCGTGGCGATGTAGCTGCGCGCGGCAATTTCGACAGGGATTGGTGTGACGCGTGGCTTCAAGAGGACAATCAGGTCGCCCGAGCGCGCGGGATCGAACGAAGCGCGGGCGCGTTCGGCGAGCGACCATGTCTCGGGCGGGGTTGTGGCGATGGCGGTGGCTTTCAATTCGTCCGCAGTAAAAACGGCAGAAACCAGAGGATTTGCGGCAATTGCGGCCTTTGCCTTGGCAATGGCTTGGGCCCGCAGCGCAGCGGGCACGGCGTTGTCAATCCAGACGTCGCCGGTGGATTCGGAGCCGAAGAGGATCGATCCGGCCAAGCCGAGGTCGCGGGCAATTTTTTCGCCGATAGACTTGGCACTGAAAGTGGCAGGTACGCGCTGCGCATCGGCAATGGCGTTCTGGTCATTGCGCTCGGGCGCGTCGTGGCCGCCGTGATCGGCCGTGAGGACGACGGCGTAGTCGATCCTGGCCGCATCAAGTTTGGCAAACAACTTGCCGAGACCCGCATCGAGCGCAGTGAGTTGCAGGCACATCTCGCTGCCTTCGGTGCCGTAACTATGCCCGACGAAATCGGTTGCCGAGGCACCAATGGCGATCAGGTCGGTGGCGGGGCCACGCCCGAGTTTCATGTCA
>JAYUYR010000314.1:0-3457 GCA_043752405.1 Sphingomonas sp.
TTGGACGCATCGCCCATGGCAGGTGATAACGCGCCGTTGTTGATCAGCGAAACCGCTGCTGTTGTCGTGCCGAGCGACGTCTGTCCCTGCGGCTGGAAAGCGCGCGCGATGTTCAGCTCGCCGTGCCCATAAACGGCGTCGTTCCCCGTCGCGCCGAGATCGGTTGCCGTGCGCAGCAACAGGTCGACGATCTGTGCGCCCGTCAGATTTGGAAATGCCTGCGCCAGCAACGCGACTGCGCCCGATATGACGGGTGCCGAAAACGACGTACCCCCGTACAACATCGCCTTGCCGGTCTGGTCATTCGATTGCACCCGCACCCCAAGCGCGGTCAGATAATGGGCCGACCAGCTACCCGCCCTGTTCGAAAAATCGGCCAGCGTCCTGGTTGAATCAGTAGCCCCCGCAATCAGGACCAGACCGCGAGCGACCGGGTCGCTTGCCACCTGCGCAAGCATGTCGGGGTTGGCGGCCAGCGCCGGATCCTTGACACCTGCGTTCCCTGCCGAAATCACCACGATGATTCCCGCCGACGTCGCGCGCCCGATTGCCGCACGCAGATTGGCATTGGCCGGCGATCCGCCCAGCGACATATTGATCACCCGCGCTCCGGCGGTAATCGCGAGGTCCACGCCGCGCGCGATATTGTTGTCATTGTGCGAACAGCCCGGATCGGCGCCCGTGGTCCTCGCGCAGCTGCCCGGCGTATCGGTCCGCGCTACAAGCAGCGTCGCCCCCATCGCTACACCGTGCACACCGATGTCGTTCTTCGCCCCGAGCAGGATGCCCGCAACCGCGGTGCCATGCCCGCCTTCGTCCTGGAGCCCGCGCGATCCCGCCACGTCGGCGGAAAAACTGCTGATCCGGCCGCTGAACTCGCCGCTAAACTGGTCGACCCCGCTGTCGATGACGGCAACCGTGATGCCTTTGCCCGTGGCACCAGCCTTATACGCGGTGAGTGCCTGCGCCTGCACCGCTGCATTCGACCGGCCATATTCGGCGGTGTCGTAATTCAGCGATGTCGGCGTCACGATCGACGGGGGCGGCGGCGATATTGCTGCTGCTGCGGGTGCGGCAACCACCACCGGCGCGGGTGCCGATGCCACTCCGCCATTGCCGCCTCCGCATCCCGACAGAGCAAGCAAGGGAATCGTCGTTCCCAAAAGCAAAAGATTTCGACTCAACATCTGCCTGCTCCGATTCGTTAAAGAAACACTAACGACCGTGCGGTACGGCAAACAAGATTAACGGCTTGCGGACGGCCGATATAAGTTTACGGCCCCTGTCCCATGCATCCCGCCCTGACACATATCGATGCGTGGCTCTTTGACCTCGACAATACGCTGTACCCCGCCCGCGCCGATCTGTTCGCGCTGATCGACGACAAGATGGGCGCGTTTATCCAGGATCTGCTCGGCTGCGATGCGACCGAAGCGCGGCGGGTGCAGAAGGATTATTTCCACAACCACGGCACCACCCTGTCGGGCCTGATGGCAACGCACGGCACCGACCCCCACGAATTTCTGGATTATGTCCACGACATCGAACTTGACCGGATTGACCATGACGCAGCTCTTGTCGCCAGCATCGCGCGGCTGCCGGGGCGCAAGCTGGTCTTCACCAATGGCGACGTGACCTATGCCCAGCGCGTGCTCGACAAGCTCGGCCTGGGCACGAGTTTCGAAGCAATTCACGACATCCACGCAATGGACTATATCCCCAAGCCTGCGCCTGCCAGCTACGCCGCGCTGTGCGACCGCTGGGACATCGCGCCAACATCGGCGCTGTTCGTCGAGGATATGGCGCGCAACCTTGCGCCCGCCAAAGCGCTTGGCATGACGACAGTGTGGATCAACAACGGCTCCGAACAAGCGGGCGGCGCTGCCTGCCCCTCCTATATCGACTATGAGATTACCGACCTCGGCGACTGGCTGCACGACGTTACAGGGGAACTATCATGAACCTTGAATCCACCATCGACGACGCATGGGACGCGCGTGATTCTATCGGCCCCGCGACAACCGGCGCGGTCCGCGATGCCGTGAACTCGGCGCTGACAATGCTTGACGACGGCAGCGCGCGCGTTGCCGAACCTGTCGGTGACGGCTGGCAAGTCAACCAGTGGCTCAAAAAAACCGTTCTCCTCTCCTTCCGCCTCAACGACAATCGCATCATGCCCGGCCCTGGTGCTGCCAACTGGTGGGACAAGGTGCCGTCCAAATTCGCCGACTGGGACGAAGCGCGGTTCCGGAGCGCAGGGTTCCGCGCCGTCCCCGGCTGCATCGTCCGCCACGGCGCGCATATCGCCAAAAATGTCGTCCTGATGCCCAGCTTCGTCAACATCGGCGCGCGCGTCGGCGAGGGGTCGATGGTCGATACCTGGGCCACCGTCGGCAGCTGCGCGCAGATCGGCGCGAACGTCCATCTGTCGGGCGGCGTCGGCATCGGCGGTGTACTCGAGCCGCTACAGGCGGGGCCGGTAATCATCGAAGACGACTGCTTCATCGGCGCGCGCAGCGAAGTCGTCGAAGGCGTCCACATCGAACGCGGCGTAGTCCTGTCGATGGGCGTCTTCATCAGTTCAACGAGCAAAATCATCGACCGCGCGACCGGCGAAGTCTTCGTCGGCCGCGTGCCAGCCTATTCGGTCGTCGTGCCCGGCGCACTGCCAGGCAAACCGCTCCCCGACGGATCACCGGGTCCGAGCCTGTCCTGCGCGGTCATCGTCAAGCGGGTGGACGCGCAAACGCGCGCAAAGACGGCAATCAATGAGTTGTTGCGGGATTGAGGTGTGGCTTTGTCGGTTCTTGTACGAACCCCTTTTACCCCAAAACCTCCGCCAGCAGCGTATTCGCCCGCGCGCCGTCCCAGTCCATGCCGCCGACGATGCGCCACACTTCCTTGCCCTCGGCGTCGTAAAGCACGGTCGTTGGCAGCACCCCGCTTTCGAAGTCGAAGCCGAGTTTGCCGTCCTCGTCACGATATGGCTTCAGCATCGCGAACTGGCGTGGGGCCCACCATTTGGCGATGGCGGCGGCATCATCGGTCTGGTTGACGGTCAGCACCACCAGCTTGCCCGCGCCGCGCTTCGCAAGCCGGTCGAGCGAGGGCATTTCCTTTACACACGGCCCGCACCAGGTCGCCCACAGATTGATAAGCAGCGGCTTCCCCTTGAACGCCGCCAGCGTCACCGGCCTGCCATCGGGCGCAATGAACGTGCTCGCGACTGTCGCCTTGCCGCGCTGGCTGATGTCGAGCGTCCCTGCTTCGGCGTCCGGCATCACGGTGCTTTCGACAGGCTTGGGTTGCGGCGCGGGCGCGGGCTGCTTATCGCAGGCCGCAAGCAGCATCACGGGGATCAGGACGATTAGCGCGCGCAAGACAGACTCCAATCAAATGTGGGGCGGGCGCTTTGGCGAAGGGCCGGACGCCGTCATGCGCGCGATAAATGCCTCGC
>JAYUYR010000315.1:0-8710 GCA_043752405.1 Sphingomonas sp.
GGCGGGACGACCTCGCGTGAAGCGGCAGAAAACAAGAAGAACGACATCAACACTTACTTGCTGAAATGGACCCACCGCGGCGATGGTTTCATCAACGAATTTTCGATGGATTATCTGGACTACAACTATAATCCGACATCGCTCAATCCCGACAGCCCGACCTTCGAGTATCAGGGTATCGTTACCTTTGGCGGCAAGGACGGCAGTCAGGATGTGCGCCAGCAGGCGATGACGGTGCGCAACGATTTTACCTATACAGCGCTCGACAATCACGTGATTAAATTTGGCCTGAAATATTCGGCGCAGGATTACCAGTTCAGCAAATTGTTCAACGTCCAGCCCAAATACGTGTTTCAGGGCCCGGATTATTCGTTCCCGCGTCAGGCGTTTCTGGGGCTTGGCAATCCAAGGATCGATGCCAGCAATCATGTCTTCGGGGCCTATATCCAGGACGACT
The DNA here is from genome assembly GCA_043752405.1 of Sphingomonas sp. Classification (GTDB taxonomy): domain Bacteria; phylum Pseudomonadota; class Alphaproteobacteria; order Sphingomonadales; family Sphingomonadaceae; genus Sphingomonas_O. Next base: position 458 of record JAYUYR010000315.1, read on the forward strand.
GGGATCTGACCGACAAGTTGCAGATCAATCTGGGGCTTCGTTTGGACCGCGAGAGCAACATGTTCAACAATGAATATGTGACGCCTGCCCGGGCCGCGGCATTGCTTCGGGCTTTGCCGCAAACCAGCTATTTCGATGCTGACGATTATATTACCGATGGCACTGATCGCCCGGCGAAGAACCTGATCCAGCCGCGTATCGGTTTCTCTTATGATTTCAACGACGACCAACGAACGGTGGTTTTCGGCGGCTATGGCCGTTATTACGACCGTAACGTATTCAACAACACTTTGGATGAAAAATTCCGCCTGCAATATACCATCGGCCGGTTTGAATTCTCGTCCGACGGATTGCCACGCAACGGCAGTCCGACGGTGTTGTGGAACCCGGCCTATCTAACCCGCGATGGCCTGATCGCGCTTCAGGCAACCGCGCTAACCGGATTGCCCGAATTGTTCGCGGTCAAGAACAATGCAAAAGCACCGTCGACCGACCAGTTCAGCCTTGGTATCCGTCAGAAGTTCGGTGACTGGAACGCATCGGTCACAGGCAGCTATATTAAGGGGCAGAATGGCTACACACACCTGTTTGCCACCCGCAATAACAATGGTCTCGGCGGCTGCTGCAACACCGCGCTCGCCAATGCTGCCGGATTTGGCAATGTCCTGATCGGTTTCGATGGGCTAGATACGCGCTACAAGGCGCTTTATGTGACTATCGACAAGCCCTACAATCCGTCCGACGGTTGGGGTGTCGGCCTCGCGTACACGCTGCAAAAGGCCGAGCAGAACGGCAACGATCTGTTCAGTCTCGACAAGGTGCTGCCCGAAGATTACGGATTCCGCGACAGAGCGGGCGTTGAAAGGCATGCAATTGTTCTGACTGGTCTTGTCGATCTGCCCTTGGGCATCAAATTCTCGACATTGACAAAATTGGGTAGCGGGCAGGCATTCCAGGTGTTCGATGCCAACACTGCGCCCTTTTTCGACATCAATACCACCGTCATTCGTTCGGCGTTTCCCGACAAGAATTGTCTCGGGATTTTCGCACGGTGCGAGGTCGATATTACCTTTGAAAAGGATTTCGTGATTTCGAATGACCACACGCTGTCGTTCGCGGTCGATGTATTTAACCTTTTCAACAACAAGAACTACACGTCGTTCAACAGCTTCGTGTGCTGCGGCGATCCGCCATCAAACTTCCGCTTTGGCGAACCCAACGCGTTGTTGACCTTGCCACGCCGTATTCAGTTCCGCGCGGCTTATCGTTTCTAGGCCCGGGGTTGCAAGGCCTGCGGCGATCGGTTCATACTGATCGGCGCAGGCTATTTTTTTGAGTTTCAGAGCGAGGGGTCTATCGGACCGTTATGTTATTTGATCGTCGGCAGATGTTATTGGCTAGCGCTGGCGGTTTGCTAGTCGGATGCGGCACTCTGCAAAAACAAGCCATGCCGGGTGGCACCCCGGCGTCCGGGTTTTCCATCGCCGATCTCAGCCACCGGACATTCAACTGGTTCTGGGATTTGGCCGATCCGAAAACCGGGCTGGTGCCGGACCGTTGGCCAACGCCGTCTTTTGCCAGCATCGCCGCGGTCGGCTTCGGCCTGACGGCATATCCCTACGGTGTCGAAAAGGGCTGGATCGCACGGGCAGAGGCGCGCGAGCGAACGCTTAACACGCTCCGCTTTTTCGACCGAGCGCCGCAAGGCGATGCAAAAACTGGCGTTTCGGGGCATCGCGGGTTTTTCTACCATTTCATCAAGATGGAAGATGGCACGCGGTTCGGCACCACCGAACTGTCGTCGATAGACACGACCTTGCTGCTCGGCGGTATGTTGTTCGCTGCGCAATATTTCGATAACAACCATGCCGACGAGGCCGAAATCCGGATGCTGGCGAACCGCATTTACGGGCGGGTTGAATGGGACTGGATGTTCGGCAAGGGGCCGTTTGTATCGATGGGTTGGCATCCCGAGACGGGTTTCATTGTCCACCAATGGGATGCGTATAACGAGGCGATGCTGCTCCATATTCTCGCCTTTGCCAGCCCGACGCACGCGATCAGCCCATCGGTTTGGACTCGCTATACCGGTAATTTCGACAAATCATGGGGCATGCATTGGGGCGAGGAACATCTGCATTTCCCGCCGCTGTTCGGGCATCAGTACAGCCATGTCTGGATCGATTTCAGGGGCATTAAAGACGCCTATATGCGCCGCCGGGGGATCGACTATTTCGAGAACAGCCGCCGTGCGACGCACGCGCAGCGCAATTATGCCATTGCCAATCCGCTCGGCTGGAAGGGTTATGACAAGGATGTCTGGGGCCTGACCGCGTGCGACGGGCCGGGCGATTTCAAACATAAGGTCGATGGGCAGACCCGCGAATTTTTCAGCTACTCGGCGCGTGGTCCCGGCGATCGCGACGATGGCACGCTGGCACCGACGGCGGCTGGCGGGTCGATAGCGTTCGAACCTGTAATGGCCGAAACAGCGCTCGCCAATATGCACAAGCGTTACGGCTCAGCAATTTACGGGCGTTACGGCTTTTTCGATTCGTTCAATCCGACGCTGACCGAACAGGCCGACATGAAGCTGCTGCACGGCAAGATCGTTCCCGGGCTGTGCTGGGTCGACGGCGACTATCTCGGCATTGATCAGGGGCCGATCATCGCGATGATTGCCAATGGGCAGGACGACTTTGTTTGGCGGCACATGCGAAAGTCTCCCGTTATCCGTAGCGGTCTGACCAAGGCCGGTTTTACCGGCGGGTGGCTTGGTGCGGCTTGATCGGCGACATTTTGTAGCGGGGGCAGCGGCTTTGCCGATGCTGGCGGCGGGATGTGGTCGAAGTAGCGCCCAAGTCGAAATGTGGGCGATGGGCAACGAAGCCGCAGCTATGCCTGAATTGCTGCGGCTGCTGAACGCCAAAAACCCGCTGCCATCGGTGTCGGTGCAGCCGCTGCCATGGACTGCGGCGCATGAAAAATTGCTCACCGGATTTGCCGGTGACGCGTTACCGACCTTGTCGCAGGTCGGGAATAGCTGGATTGCCGAACTGGCTGCGATTGGCGCAATCGAGCCGGTGCCGAAGGCGCAGGCCGCGTTGTTGGCAGACCAGTTCGATGCTGTGATCGACACCTGCCGGATTGGCAACAAGATCTGGGCGGTGCCTTGGTATGTCGATACTCGTGTGCAATTCTACCGCCGCGACCTGTTCGCAGAGGCGGGTTATGATGCGCCGCCCCCGCGCTGGGACGAATGGAAGGCGGCACTTCACAAAGTCAAGCGAGCGGCGGGCGAAGGCAATTACGCGATACTGATGCCGGTCAACGAATATGAACATCTGACCACGCTCGCGCTTTCGGCGAAGGCAGGCATGATAAACGACGAAGGAACAAGGGGCGCGTTTGGCGATCCGGCGTTCATCGAGGCGCTGGCATTCTACAAATCCTTGTTCGATGAGGGGCTGGCCCCGCTTGCGTCGGCCACGCAGATATCGAATGTATGGAACGAATTCGCACGCGGATATTTCGGTGTGTACCCGTCGGGGCCTTGGACCATCGGAGATATACAGACGCGGCTGCCCAAAGAATTCCAGGACAAATGGGGCACCGCACCCAATCCTGGGCCTGACGGACCGGGTTCGGCGGCCCCAGGCGGATCGAGCCTTGTGGTGTTTCGCGGGGCGGCCAACGCCGAAGCAGCTTGGGGCGTTGTCGGTGCGTTGCTTGGGGCTCAAGGTCAGGCGATGTTGCAGAAACTGACAGGCAATCTGCCAGCACGCAAAAGCGCCTGGAGTTCGAACGTTGCGGCCTCGGATGGCTATATCGCCGCCTTTGCGCGCCAGCTCCATAACGCCCGCGCGCTACCCAAAGTGCCCGAATGGGAACGCATCGTCAGCGAAATGCAGATCGTCGCCGAACGAATGCTGCGCGGGCAGTTCACCGTCAAGCAGGCTGCCGCCGAAATGGACAAACGCGCCAACCGGTTGCTCGAAAAGCGGCGCTGGATGGTCGGACAAGGCCGCAGCCTGTGATCGCCGCCGGTCGTCCCTCCGAAGCGCGAGCAGGCTGGTTGCTATCGACCCCGGCGCTCGCCGCGATTACGGTTTTCTTTCTGTTTCCAGCGCTGGCATCGCTTGGGCTGAGCTTTACCGATTTCGATATCTATGCGCTGTCCGATATCGCCAACCTGCGCTTCATCGGCCTGCAGAATTATTCGGCTTTGCTTGGTAATCCCCTGTTCTGGCAGGCGATGGGCAACACAATGTGGTTTGTTGTGCTCGGCGTGCCGTTGCTGGTTGCGACCTCGCTCGGCGCGGCATTACTAATCAACGCGCGGATGCTGCGGTGGCGGCCATTATGGCGCGTCGCGTTGTTTGCGCCTTACGTCACCACGCTGGTCGCGACCGCGGTTGTGTGGCGCTATCTGCTGCACACGCGCTACGGGCTGATCAATTACGCGCTCGGCAGCGTCGGCATTGCGCCGATCGACTGGCTGGGCAGTCCGAATGCATCACTACCCGCGATCCTGATTTTCGTCGCGTGGAAAAGTTTCGGGTACAATATGATCATTTTCCTTGCGGCTCTGCAAACGGTGCCCAAGGAGCTGACCGAGGCGGCATTGATCGACGGCGCAGGCGCTTGGTCGCGGTTCCGCCATGTCACGCTGCCCGCAATAGCGCCGACGATGTTGCTCGTCGCCATCCTGACCGTTTCGGGCATGTTCCAGCTTTTCGCTGAACCCTATGTGATGACTCAAGGCGGGCCGTCGCAGTCAACCGTCACCGTACTGTATTTCATGTACGAAGAAGGCTTCAAATATTGGAGCATTGGTTCGGGCGCGTCGGTTGCGGTGGTGCTGTTCCTTATCATCGTCGCGGTCACGATGTTGCAATTGCGCTTCGCCAAGCGTGGGGGGGCGATATGAGTTCGCGCTGGCTTCGCGGCTCTTGGCCGGTGACGATGTTGGCCGCGGCAGTAGCTTTGGTGACGCTATCGCCCTTGCTGTGGATGGTATCGGTCAGCTTCATGGCCCCCGGTGAAGCGGCAAGTTTTCCGCCGCCGTTGCTGCCGTCGTCACCTACGCTCGAAAATTACCGGACATTGTTTGTCGTCCACGGCATCAGCCGTTATTTTGGCAACAGCGTGCTGCTGGCGAGCTTAGCAACGTTGCTCGCGTTGCTGTTTGTCGTGCCCGCTGGCTACGCCTTTGCAAAGCTACGCTTCACCGGTCGCGATGCAGTGTTCAAGATGCTGGTCGCGGCGTTGGTCGTGCCGGGGCAGATCGGCATGTTGCCCCTGTTCCTCGAATTGAAGGCGATGGGTCTGGTCAACAGTTATGCTGGCGCACTGGTGCCGTGGCTCGCTGGGATTTTCGGCATTTTTCTCGTCCGACAATATTGCCTGTCGCTGCCCGACGAAATGCTCGAGGCAGCGCGGATCGACGGCGCGAGCGAAACGCGGATTTTTACGACAATCGTGTTGCCGATTTTGACCCCGGTCATTGTCACGCTTGCGCTGTTTGTCTTCCTCGGCAGCTGGAATGACTTCATGTGGCCGCTGATCATATTGGCCGACCAGGACCTATATACCCTGCCGGTTGCACTCGCCGCACTCAGCCGCGAGCATGTGCAGGACAACGAGTTGATGATGGCGGGTTCAGTGGTGACGACCTTGCCGGTGCTGGTGCTGTTTCTGGCACTGCAGCGCTTCTACATGAGCGGGCTGCTGGCAGGAAGCGTCAAGGGATGACCCGGCTATTGCTCGCCTTGCTGCTCGCCGCTTCGCCCGCTTTGGCCGCGCCGGAACCTTTGCTAAGTGACCCGATGGATAGCGCCGCCGAATGGCTCGCCGATGCCTCTGACAGCGTCACCGCGCACGCCGATACCGTGCCTGCGCCAAAGGGCAAGGCAGTGCGGATGACCTATGATTTCGGTGATGTCTCGGGTTACGCCTTCCTCCGCCGCGCCGTAATGCGCGACCTGCCGCCCAATTTCGAAATCCGCTTTCGCGTTCGCGGCACCGGCAGGCGTAATGATTTGCAAATGAAATTCACCAATGGCGACACGGTCTATTGGCGGACATGGATCGACTGGCGCGCGCCTGCGGATTGGACCGAGGTTGTTGTTGCTGCGCAAGAAGTCGGTTTTGCCTGGGGACCCGATAATAAGGCGGCGCTCAAAACAATTGACGGCATTGAGTTCGTCATCGCCCGCAACCGTGATGGTGGCGCGGGGACAATCGAGATCGATGACCTTCGCATACTGCCGCTTCCCGGACAACGCCCCGCTTCGGTTGCCAGCGGGCCAACAGATAACGCGCAACTGATGGTGCTCGCCAAAGCCGCGCCGCGCGGCGAATTTCCGCGCGCGTTTCTGGATGAGCAGCCTTACTGGACGCTCGCAGGCAGCGATGGCGGCGCTGTAGCTGCGCTGATATCGGAGGACGGCGCAATCGAGCCCGCCAAGGGCAGCTACTCGGTCGAGCCGACGGTGATCGCAGCCGGCAAGCGCCACCGTTGGAGCGATGTGCGTGCCAGCCAGCGGCTGGTTGACGGCTATCTGCCGATCCCTTCGGTTAGCTGGACAGCTAATGACTGGCGGCTCGAAACGACACTGCTTACCGATAGCGCAGGCCGCGGCGTTCATGCTGGCTACCAGCTGACCAACATGAGCACATCCACGCTGAAGCTGACGCTCGAATTGGCGGTGCGCCCGTGGCAGGTGAATCCGCCCGCCCAGTTCCTGTCACAACGCGGCGGCTATAGCGCGATCCGAAGCATCGAGCGCCGCCAAGACGGCTTGGTCATTAACCAGCCGCAAGGCGATGGCGATCCGGTATTCAAGCGCTACATAACTCTTGCCGCTCCCCCCAACCGGTTCGAAACCGCGCCGTTGTCGGGCTGGACCGGCAAGGACGCTGCCATGGCGACACTAGCGTGGGATATCGATCTGGCTCCGGGCGAAAGCCGGTTAATTACGCTGGTGATGGCCGATGACGATGCCCGGTTGCCTGGCTGGCGAACTGCCTCTGACGAGACGCTGGCGCACTGGCGCGAAGTTCTAAACCGAGTCACGACCACCGCGCCGCCCGCCAAGCACGCCGTGATCGACTCGGCGCGCACGGCGATTGCGCATATGCTGATGAGCCGCACCGGGCCGATGCTGAAGCCCGGCACCCGCAGCTACAACCGCGCATGGATTCGCGATGGCGCGATGATGGGCGAAGGCCTGCTGCGCGCTGGTCGCTTCGACGTCGCGCGCGGCTTTGCCGACTGGTATGGAAAATATCTGTTCAGCAATGGCAAGGTCCCGTGCTGCATCGATTTCAGAGGTGCCGATCCGGTGCCTGAGAACGACAGCCACGGGCAGTATATTTTCCTGCTCACCGAACTTTATCGCTACACCGGAGACAAGTCCGCGCTTGAAGCCGACTGGTCGAAAATGGCGGCTGCATGGAGCTATATGGACGGCCTGCGCCGGTCCGAACGAACCGCAAAGAACGAAACCCCGGACCGCCGGATGCTTTACGGTTTGATGCCACCGTCGATCAGTCACGAAGGTTACTCGGCGAAGCCGCAATATAGCCTTTGGGACGATTTCTGGGCATTACGCGGCTTCAAGGACGCAGCCGAAGTCGCGGCTTTGCTAGGCAAACCCCAAGCGGCAGTGATGGCGGTGGCGCGCGACCAGTTTGCGGGCGACCTGCATGCAGCGATATTGGCAGCGCGCGATTACTGGAAAATCGACCACATCCCCGGCGCGACCAGCCTTGGCGATTTCGACGCAACCTCTACTACCATTGGGCTAGACCCCGGCGGCGAGCAGGCACGGCTCGACTCGGCAATGCTCAATGCAACGTTCGAGCGCTACTGGCGCGAATTCGAGACGCGCCGGGACGGCAAACGGCAGTGGGACGATTACACGCCCTATGAACTTCGCAACGTATCGAGCTTTGTCCGGCTTGGCTGGCGCGATCGCGCGCAGGAGTTACTGACATTCTTCTTTGCCGACCAGCGCCCGCAAGGCTGGAACGGCTGGGCCGAAGTTGTCGGCCGCGAACCGCGCAAAGTGCGGTTCATCGGCGACATGCCACATGCCTGGATTTCGTCGGACTATCTGCGCGGCGCGTTCGACCTGTTTGCCTATGAGGACAAATCGGAACGCCTCCTCGTTTTGGGTGGCGGGTTGACGGCTGACTGGCTTGCCGGAAGAGGCTCAGGCATATCCGGGCTGGCAACACCTTATGGCG
>JAYUYR010000316.1:0-3451 GCA_043752405.1 Sphingomonas sp.
GAAGGGGTGATCGCAGGGTCGCGGCGGTGGGCGCAATATCATTACCTGTGCGTGCGCTGGATTCTGGGCATACGTGTGGTCGTCGAAGGTCAGTTTCCGACCGGCGCCTGCATCATTGCGATGAAGCATGAATCGATGCTCGAAGCGGTCGAAATCCTACGCCTGATCGACCGGCCCGCAACGGTGTTTAAGGCCGAGCTGATCAATATTCCGGTTTGGGGTTGGGTCGCGCGTCGGCACGGCGTCATTCCCATATCGCGCGAAGCGGGGTCGGCGGCGCTGCGCATGATGCTGAAGGCCGCGCGTGACGCTGCCGCTGCAAACAGACCCATCGTGATTTTTCCGGAAGGCACGCGTGTGACTCCCGGCGAGCGACCCGATCTGCGTCCGGGGATTGCCGGGCTGTATAAGACGCTTGGCCTTTCGGTGTATCCCGTGGCGCTGAACACAGGGCGGCTGTGGCCGAAGGGCAAGTTTGCCAAGCATAAAGGTATCGTCACGATGCACGTCGGCGAGCCGATCCCGCCGGGCCTACCGCGCGACGAGATCGAAGCGCGGATCCATGCGGCGATCAATGCGTTGAACGTCTAAATCCGACGAGGATTCAGTGATCGCTCCGGCCGAAATCGGGGCGCTCGTCATCCTGCCCCTGTTCGATGATGCTTCGCCGAATCGTCCGGGTGCGCGTGAACAGGTCGAACAGCGCCTCGCCATCGCCCCACCGGATTGCGCGCTGCAGGGCGGTCAGATCTTCGCTGAAGCGTTGCAGCACGTCGAGCACCGCATCCTTGTTGGACAGGAATACGTCGCGCCACATCGTCGGGTCGGATGCCGCGATGCGCGTGAAATCGCGGAAACCCCCGGCCGAAAATTTGATGACTTCGCTCTGCGTCACGCTTTCGAGGTCGGACGCCGTGCCGACGATGGTATAGGCGATGAGATGCGGGACATGGCTGGTTACCGCGAGCACCAGATCATGATGCGCAGGGTCCATGACCTCGACCTGCGCGCCGATCCGTTCCCAGAAATGCGTGACGCGCGCCACGGCGGTCGCATCGGTCCCCTCGGTCGGCGTCAGGATGCACCAGCGCTTGTGGAACAGCGCGGCAAAGCCAGCCTCAGGCCCGCTGCGCTCGGTCCCCGCCACCGGATGCGCGGGAACAATGGCATGGTGCGGCAGGGCCAGGGCCAGCGCAGCCGTCACTGCCGTCTTTGACGACCCGACATCGCTGACCACGGCTTCGGGCGGCAAGTCCGCTGCGATTTCCTCAGCAACCGCCGCCATCGCGCCCAGTGGCATACACAGGATGACAAGATCGGCATCGGTCACAGCCGCCCCCGCCGTATCCGCCACATCGTCACACAGCTTCATCGCCCGCGCGGTTTCACGCACGGCGGGGTCGGCATCATGTCCGCTGAGCACGACTGTCGGCATGGCGTCACGCACTGCGCGCGCGATCGACGAGCCGATCAGGCCGAGGCCGATGATCGAGACTCTGGCGAAGGGGAGCATCAGGTCACAATCGCCCGTAGCGCCGCTGCAACCCCGCGCGTCTCCGCTTCGGTGCCGATCGTGATGCGCAGCGCATTGGGCAGGCCCTGCCCCGGCAACCAGCGCACGATAAAGCCATGCTCCATCAGCCCCTTATACGCCGTCTCCGCCGACACCGCCCCTTCGAACAGGATCAGGAGGAAATTGGTTTTCGACGGAATCGCGCGCAGCCCGGCATTGCCCATCTTGGCGACCTCATCGGCCAGCCACGCCCGCCATGTCGCATTATGCGCGCGGCTGTGATCGACGAAGGCGACATCATGCAGCGCCGCAATCGCGGCCGCCTGGCCCCCGGTCGTGACGTTGAACGGCGCGCGGATGCGGTGCATTGCCGCGACGGCTTCGGCCGACCCATAGCCCCAGCCGATCCGTTCCGCCGCCAGCCCGTAGATTTTGGAAAATGTCCGCGTGACAACGACATTGGCCCTGGTTTTGGCGAGTTCCAGCCCTTGGTCATCCTCGTCCGGATCGAGATATTCGGCATAGGCCTGATCGATGACCAGCATCACGTCCGCCGGCAGTCCGGCGTGCAGACGTGCCATTTCTGCGCGCGACACGAAGCTGCTGGTCGGATTGTTCGGATTGGCGACGAACACGATCCGCGTCTTTGGCGTCACGGCGGCAAGGATCGCGTCGACATCGGTCGCGTAATCGGTGTCGGGCGCGATCACGAGTGTTGCGCCCACCCGCCGCGTCGCGATTTCATAGACGGCAAAGCCATAGCGGACCTGAATCACTTCATCGCCCGGCCCCGCATAGGCGCCCGCCACCAGATGCAGGATCTCGTCCGACCCCGTCCCGTAAATCACCCGTGCCGGATCAAGCGCGTAATGCGATGCAATCGCCTCACGCAACGCCGACGCCGACGCATCGGGATAGCGTGCCAGATCGGAAACGTGGCTGGTGAAGGCGGCCTTGGCGGCGTCGCTGGTGCCGAGCGGATTTTCGTTCGAGGACAGCTTGGCCACCTTGCGCCCGTCATCGGTCGCCGAGCGCCCGGGAACGTAAGGCGCAATGTCCATGATCCATGGCTTGGGTCGGGGATGTGTCATGCCGGTCCTTTAGCGAAGCAGCACCGATTGTCACGCGGACGGTGAGCGGTTTAAGCATGGCCCATGTGCAATCCGCCTGAATCGAACCAGCCCGGCCTTGAACGGCTCATCGTTCCTGCGCCTGTCGGTTATGTCGGCACAGAACACTCGACGGGCGAGAACGAAGCGCTTGCGGCGCTTAAACCCGGCACGGTAATAATGATGGGTGACAATCCCGCACTGCCCAAAATGCCGCCTGCGCCGACGCTGCTCGACTTCTTTGCGCACCGGATCGGCGGGATTACCGGGCGGCATCTGATCTCGAGTGCGATGCGGGCCCTGAATGATGACCAGCCGGAGACGGTGATCATGGCCTGTCTGCTCCATGATATTTCCAATGCGTGTCTGATCCGTGCCGATCATGGGTATTGGGGCGCGCAGATGATCGCGCCTTATGTCGAGCCCGAAGTCGCATGGGCGGTCGAGAAGCATCAGGCATTGCGCTATTTCGCCGACGATAGCGTGGGGTACAAATACCCCGAAAGTTACGACCGATTTTTCGGCCCCGACTACGTGCCGCCCGACTATATCCGCCGCGAGGCCGAAGCGGCGCGCAATCACCGCTGGTATATGTCGTCGCGGCTGGTCACGCTTTATGATATTTATTTCTTCGAGGATGAAACGGCGCCCGACATCACGCCGCTGACGGACATCATCGGCCGCAATTTCCGCGCTCCCGCCGAAGGGCTCGGTTTCGACGGATCGCCCAGCGCGCATATGTGGCGGACGATGATCTGGCCGAACAACTTCCTGTAAATCTTGCATCCCGCCACTGTGCCCTGCAAAGCCGCAGCCGATGGATGATCGT
>JAYUYR010000317.1:0-8692 GCA_043752405.1 Sphingomonas sp.
CAAGGAAGCCCAGGCCAAGGCGACGGAGAATTAGATGACGGGATTGATGGCGGGAAAACGCGGGCTGATCATGGGCCTGGCCAATGATCGCAGCCTCGCTTGGGGGATTGCGCAGAAATTGAGCGAAGCCGGTGCCGAACTCGCCTTCAGTTATCAGGGCGACGCGCTGGAAAAGCGCGTGCGACCGCTCGCTGAAAGCCTTGGCAGCGATTTCCTGATCGACTGCGATGTGGCCGACATGGCCGATCTCGACAAGACCTTTGCGACGCTGGCCGCACGCTGGCCGACGATCGATTTTATCGTCCATGCCATCGGCTACACCAACAAGGATGCGCTGCGCGGGCGCTACTGCGATGTCGAGCTCGAAACATTTCTGTTGACGATGAACATCAGCGTGTTTTCGTTTACCGCGGTCGCCCAGCGTGCCGCAGCGATGATGACGCCCTATGACCCGGAAACGGGCAAAGGCGGTGGGAGCATGATTACACTCAGCTACCTCGGTGCCGAACGCGTCATCCCGCATTACAATGTCATGGGCGTCGCCAAGGCGGCGCTTGAGGCAAGCGTGAAATATCTCGCGGTCGATCTCGGTCGCGACAACATCCGCGTCAATGCCATCTCGGCGGGGCCGATCAAGACGCTTGCCGCGTCCGGCATCGGCGACTTCCGTCTGATCCTCAAATGGAACGAACATAACAGCCCGATGAAGCGCAACACGACGATCGAGGACGTCGGCGGCGCCGCGCTCTATCTACTCAGCGACCTGGCGGGCGGCGTGACCGGCGAAACGCATCATGTCGACAGCGGCTATCATGTCGTTGGCATGAAGGCCGAGGACGCGCCGGATATCGCACTTGCTTGATCCGGGGGGACAATGAGCCACAACAGCTTCGGCCATCTTTTCCGATTCACGACTTGGGGTGAAAGCCACGGCCCCGCGATAGGCGCGGTTGTCGATGGCTGTCCGCCGGGGCTGTCCTTGGGTGAAACCGATCTTCAGCCTTTTCTCGACAAACGCCGCCCGGGCACGTCGCGCTTCACGACGCAGCGGCAGGAGCCCGATCAGGTCCGCATCCTCTCGGGCGTGTTCAAGGGTAAGACGACGGGAACGCCGATCAGCTTGATGATCGACAATGTCGATCAACGGTCAAAGGATTATTCGGACGTCGCGCAAGCCTATCGCCCTGGCCACGCCGATTACGCTTATGACGCCAAATATGGCTTTCGCGATTATCGCGGCGGCGGCCGGTCGAGCGCCCGCGAAACGGCAGCGCGCGTTGCCGCCGGCGGTGTAGCGCGGCTGATCATTCCTGACGTCACCATTACTGCCCATGTTGTCGAAATTGGCGGCGACCGCGCGGCAACATTCGATGCGGCCGAAATTGAGCGCAACCCCTTCTTCTGCGCCGATGCTGTGGCGGCCGCGCGCTGGGAAATCCTCGTCGACGACGCCCGCAAAGCAGGCTCCTCGCTCGGCGCAGTCATCGAATGTGTCGCAACCGGCGTCCCCGCCGGATGGGGTGCACCGCTCTACATGAAGCTCGACGCGATGCTCGCCAGCGCCTGCATGAGCATCAACGCGGTCAAAGCGGTCGAAATTGGCGATGGCTTTGCGGCGGCTCGGTTGCGCGGCGAAGACAATGCCGACCCGATGCGCCCCGGTGCAAACGCGCCCGAGTTCCTTGCCAACCACAGCGGTGGTATCGCGGGCGGCATCTCGACCGGCCAGCCCGTCGTCGTCCGCGTTGCCTTCAAGCCGACATCGTCGATCCTCACCCCCGTCGAAACGATCACCCGAACCGGCGAAGCTACTGACATCATCACCAAAGGCCGCCACGACCCCTGCGTCGGGATCAGGGGCGCGCCGGTGGTCGAAGCAATGGTGGCGCTGGTGCTGGCCGATGCCAAGCTGATGCACCGGGGGCAAGTCGGGCAGCGCTAGGATTTAGCGAAGCTAAATCGGGCCAGAGGCGGCCCGACCGGCAGGTAATCACATAAACGGCGGATCGGGGATCTGCGTCCGCGCTTCGTTCAACAGCCGGCTCCATGTCGCACTCAACTCGTTGTAATAACGATCGTCAGCCTCGACCCGCCGCCGAATTGTTGGCGTGCTGCGGTCGGTCGGAATCACGATCACGTCGAGCGGCATCCCGACCGACAAGTTCGACCGCATCGTTGAATCAAACGAGATCAGCGCGACTTTGACGGCCTCGTCGAGCGGCGTGTCCCACGTCAGCGCACGGTCGAGGATCGGCTTGCCATACTTCAGCTCGCCGATTTGCAGGAACGGCGCATCGGGCTGGCACTCGATGAAGTTTCCCTCGGCATAGATTTGATACAGTATCAGCGGCTCGTTTCCGATCCGCCCGCCAAGCAGGATTGACCCCGACGCATTGATCGTCGTTCCCTGCAACGTCACGCCGATCGTGCGCTTGGCAATCGAAAGCGCCTCGCCGACCAGCTGCGCGACACGGAACATCGTTGGCTGGTTGCCGACGGTGCGCGGCACGCCGGTTTCGTCGTGACAGGGCAGCCCCTCTCCGGTCAGTGACAGCGTCGATTGCGTCACCGAAAGGCTTCCCGCGCTTGCTGCGACAATCAGGCGGTCGTGGTCGTCGGCCAATATGTGCAGTTTCTTGAAGGTCGAGATATTGTCAAAGCCCGCATTGGTCCTCGTATCGGCGATCAACACCAGACCGGCCTTCACCAGTAATCCCACGCAATAAGTCATTGCTTATTGCTCCTGCGCCACGCGGACATCGACGTCGAGCTCTTCGATGCCGCCGCCGCGCCGCGTGCCCGAAACTGGCGCCACGTCCGACGCGTCGAGGCCGATTGCGACGCGGACGTAGCTTTCGTCGGGACTGGCCCCCGAACAGGGATCGAGCCCGACCCAGCCGATCCGTTCCAGATGGATTTCGGCCCAGTAGTGCGCCGATTGGCGCACACCACTGTCGGGACCGTGGAGCGAGTGCCCCGCGACGATTCGTGCCGGAAAGCCCCGGGCCCGCGCGACTGCGACCAAAAGATGCGCGGCGTCGCGGACGCTGCCGGTGCCGCTGTCGAGCACCTGCGCCGGCGTCCGTCCCGGCGTCCCGCGCCCACCGACGATCCTGATCACCCCACCGACCAGGGCGTTGAGCGCATGGACCTGTTCAAGGCTATCCGAACTGCCGATACTTCGGGCGAGCGCAATGATGCTCTCGTCAACCGCCGTTTGCGGCGTCGTCCGCGTGTAGAACAGCGGCGGCAGCGTTTCGCTGATCCCCTCGACCACACCGGCCATGTCGTCGGTCAGCACCTGCCCGCGCACAGTCAGCGCGATTTCCGAAATCGGCCCGTCGATATAGAGCATCGTTGTCGCATTGCCGAAGCCGTCGCGCGCCGTGCGCAACCGCGCATCGCAATCAACGTCGATCCGCCAGTCGATCACCGTCTGCGCCGCATAATCATTGGGCGTGACACGGAGCAATTGCACCACGCGCGCCTGTGGCTGGCTGAAGCGGTAGATCGTGTGGTGGTCGATCGACAGGCGCATCAGTTGAACCGGAACTGGCGGGCGATGGCGGCGTTGATTTCGGCATTTTCCTTCAGGAAATCATCGAGATACTGGTGCAGCCCGCGTTTGTTGACGTCGGCGATCTTGACCTCGCCCAGTCGCGCGTGACGCAGCCGCGCCAGCCGGTCGGCCTCACCCTGAAGCCCGGTCTGTTTGCCCAGAGCGTTCAGGTGCAGCACGACTTCCTCGGCACTTGCCGCCAGCGAACGCGGCAGTTCGCGGCGCAGCATCAGCAGCTCGGTGACCAGATAGGGCTTCAACCCTTCGCGATACAGCCAGCGATAGGCGTTCACTGCCGACACCGTCTGCAATATCGTCGTCCACTGGTCACGGTCCACGGTCCCGCCAACCTTTTCGCCTTCGGGCAGCAGAATATGATATTTGACATCGAGCAAGCGTGCCGTGTTGTCGGCGCGTTCGATGGTCGAACCAAGCCGGATGAACCAGCTTGACGGATTGCGCATCATCCGGCCAATCGCCCCTTCAAAGCCACGCGTTTCGGCCTGCGCCTGATCGACAAGGCTCAATGTCGCCTGAGTGTCGCCGGGGCTTGCGCGGCCCTGGAACAGCAACCACGCGCGGTTCATCGTCTGCCATGCCTCGCGTGTCAGCGCCGTGCGCACTGCCCGCGCATTGTCGCGCGCCCGGTCGAGGCAGGAGACGACCGACCCTTTATGCCCGGTCGATAATGTCAAAAACCGCGCGACATTGCGCGGCGTCAGCTTCTGGCCGGTCGCGGCAAATGCCTTGTTCGCTTCAATCACCGACAGCGCGCTTTCCCACGCCGCTTCCCCCGCCGGACGCGACGACATGGCATCGAGGCGCACTGTCGCCTCGACCAGCCGCGCGGTAAATTCGGCGCGCTCGACATAACGGCCCAGCCAGTAGAGCGACGAAGCAGTGCGGCTCAGCATGGCCTAGGCATCCCCCTCATTACCCAGCACGAAACTATCCTTCGTCCCCCCGCCCTGACTTGAATTGACGACCAGCGACCCTTCCTTCAGCGCCACCCTTGTCAAGCCGCCGGGGACGATCTTGACGCCAGTCGTGCCGGTCAGCACGAACGGCCGGAAATCGACATGGCGCGGGGCAATGCCCGCTTCGCACAAAGTCGGCACCGTCGACAGCGCCAGCGTCGGCTGCGCAATATAGCGCGCGGGTTCGGCAATCAGTGCCGCACGAAATGCCTCGATCTCATCCTTGGTCGAGGTCGGGCCGACCAGCATCCCGTAGCCGCCCGATCCGTCGACCAGCTTCACGACGAGTTCGGGCAGATGGTCGAGGACATAGCGGAGGGCCTCGGGCTCGCGGCACCGCCATGTCTCGACAATCGGCAACAACGGTTCGCCGCCTGAATAAAAGCGAACGATGTCGGGCATGTAGCTATAAATCGCCTTGTCGTCGGCAATCCCCGTCCCCGGTGCGTTGACGATGGCGACATGGCCTGCACGATAGGCGGCGATCAGGCCGGGAATCCCCAGCATTGAATCGGGCCGGAACACCAGCGGATCGATATAATCGTCATCGACGCGGCGATAGATGACATCGACGCGCACCCGCCCCGTGATCGTCCGCATCCAGACAAAATCGTCATCGACCTCAAGGTCGGGTGCCTCGACCAGTTCGATGCCCAGACTATCGGCAAGGAAGCTGTGCTCGTAATAGGCCGAATTGAACCGCCCCGGCGTCAGGATCACGCACACCGGATCGGCCCCTGCGCCAATCGGGGCGACGCTGCGCAATGTCTCGAGCAGCATATCACCATAGCTGTCGACCGGCAGGACATGATATTTGCGAAAAAGTTCGGGGCACAGCCGGATCATCGCCTCGCGGTTTTCGAGCATGTAGCTCACGCCCGACGGCGTCCGCGCATTATCCTCGAGCACGAAGAAGTCGTCGGGCCCCGTGCGCACCAGATCGATGCCACAGATGTGCGACCAGATGTTGTGCGGCGGCGCGGATCCGACAATTTCGGGGCGGAACTGCGGATTGGTCAAGATCAATTCGGGCGGCAGGATGCCGTCGTCCAAAATCCTGCGCGCGCCGTAGATGTCGGTCAGGAACGCATTGATCGCCTCGACCCGCTGGACCAGCCCGGCGGACAGCTTCGCCCATTCGGACGCTGTGAAAATACGGGGCACGATATCGAAAGGAATGATCCGTTCCGCGGCGTCATCATCGCCATAGACGGAAAATGTAATCCCCAGTTGCCGAAACGTCGCTTCGGCCGAGGCCTGCCGCCGCGCCAGTTCCATCGGTGGCGTGTTGGCCATCCAGCGCCCGAGTTCGGCAAAGCACCCGCTCGCCGACCGGTCGGCGCTGTTCCCCCAGATTTCGTCAAAGACTTTTTTGGCCATTGATGACAGACTGCGCGGAAATATTGCGATGCACAAGAGCGGGGGAAATCATGCGGCGACCTTTCGATGCGATCCAGTGCGAAGGCAGGGCGGCTTATGCAGCGGGAGACCTTGGCAATAACCCCTCATCCTTGGTCGGGATTGACGATCCGCGCCAGCCGCGACAGCCCCCGCGACGCCAGCATCAACCCATCGAAGATGTGCCGCCGGACACCGGTCAGGCGCGGACCATGCACCTGCCAGTGCGTCGATGCATCGCCCGAATATCCCGCCGCATCGCGCGCCGTGTAATAATATAATGCTATCGACCTGCGCCATTTCCCCAGCCCGACCGGATCGGCAAAGCCGTGAACGCTGCGGTCATCCGTGCGAAAGATCACCGCTTTTCCATAGGACGGCGCGACCGTCACATCGGGCGTTGTCGCACCCTTTCGGTAAAGCTCGAGATAGCCGCCATCGTCGGGCGACCAGTCGTCGTTCAGATAGATCAGCACATTCAGTCGGCGATAGAGCGAAAGGCCGTCATGAAAATGGAAATCGGTGTGCGGTTTCAGGACGCCACCCGGGCCGCTGCAATGCAATCCACCGCCGTAAAGATACGGATCGACGGTAAGCTGCCGGATCCCCGTCACGGCCTCCAGAAAACTCAGGAAGCGCGGTTGCTGACATTCCGTGATAATGTCGCTCAACGGGCTCGGGATGAGCGACAGATCGTTGCAATGGCGCTTTTCCTTTTGATAGGCGTCGACGAACAAGCCCCAATGCGGCCACTTGACGTCAGGAAACCCTCCCAGAAGTTGCATGCCGGGGTCCGCGAGCAGGTTGTCTATGACGATATGCGAAAACGGCGACGCCGAACCGAAACGACGCGCCATGTCCTTCGTCTCGGTCGGAGAAAACTGGCGGATATGCGGCATTCGACTATCAGTCACAGGTGGCGTTACTTTCAAAGATCATCGTCCAATCGGTCATCGCTATAGTGGAAAATTCCGCCTCTGCACTATCCTCGCCCGCTAACTCTCGTCCTTCTCACCTTGCAACCCCCATCCTCTGGACGTTCAGCACCTTCCCTGTATGCCGCACCTCTGTCGCCAGATGTCACATATATAACCATATAGGTTGGTGTAGGAAAGCGCTAAATCAACGTCGACACACTTTTCATTCCCAGAAGCGGCGCAAGATAATGCCCGGTGTAACTGCGCGGTGCCTTCGCCACTGCTTCGGGCGTTCCAAGCGCGACCACTTCACCCCCGCGGATGCCGCCTTCGGGGCCGAGGTCGATCACCCAGTCGGCGGTCTTTATCACTTCCAGATTATGCTCGATCACGACCACCGTGTTGCCTTGTTCGACGAGCGCGTGAAGCACTTCGAGGAGTTTGCGGACATCCTCGAAATGCAGCCCTGTCGTGGGTTCATCGAGGATATAGAGCGTCTGCCCGGTAGCACGCCGGCTCAGTTCCTTGGCAAGTTTGACGCGCTGCGCTTCGCCGCCGCTTAGCGTCGTTGCCTGTTGCCCGACCTTGATATAGCCCAGACCGACTTCGGCAAGCATCGCCATCTTGTCGCGGATACTTGGCACCGCCTTGAAAAATTCGACTGCATCCTCAACCGTCATGTCGAGCACGTCGGCGATACTCTTTCCCTTGAATTTCACTTCCAACGTCTCGCGATTATAGCGCGCGCCGTGGCAGATGTCGCAGGTCACATAGACATCGGGCAGGAAATGCATCTCTATCTTGATCAAGCCGTCGCCGGTGCACGCTTCACAGCGGCCGCCCTTGACGTTGAAGCTGAAGCGCCCGGGCTTGTAGCCGCGCGCCGCACTTTCAGGGAGCCCGGCGAACCAGTCGCGGATTTGCGTGAAGCTGCCGGTGTAGGTTGCAGGGTTGCTGCGCGGGGTGCGGCCGATGGGCGACTGGTCAATGTCGATCACCTTGTCAAGATATTGTAATCCGTCGATTTTCTCATGATGCCCGGCGAGCATCCGCGCGCCGTTGAGAGTGCGGGCGGAGGCGGCGTAGAGCGTGTCGATGGTGAAGCTCGACTTGCCCGATCCGCTAACGCCAGTAACACATGTGAACGTGCCAAGCGGGATGCTCGCGGACACGTCTTTCAGGTTGTTCGCCCGCGCGCCCTTGACCGTCAGCTTCTTGCCATTGCCCTTGCGGCGCGTCTTCGGGATCGGCACGCTGCGTCGGCCCGACAGGTAATCGCCAGTCAGGCTGGTCTCGCAATCGAGGATGTCCTGAAGCGTCCCCTGCGCAACGATATGCCCGCCGTGAACGCCTGCGCCCGGACCCATGTCGACGACATGGTCGGCGGTGCGGATCGCATCCTCGTCATGCTCGACGACGATGACCGTGTTGCCGAGATCGCGGAGGCGACGCAGCGTGATGAGCAGTCGGTCATTGTCCTTTTGGTGCAGACCAATACTTGGTTCATCAAGGACATAGAGCACACCTGAAAGGCCGCTGCCGATCTGCGACGCGAGACGGATGCGCTGGCTTTCACCACCAGAGAGCGTACCGGATGTGCGGTCGAGGTTAAGATAATCCAGGCCGACATTGTTGAGAAAGCCCAAGCGCTCGACAATCTCTTTCAATATACGTTCAGCAATCTGGTTCTGCTGATCGGTCAGCTTGGCAGGCATGGCTTCGAAAAAAGTAAGCGCTGGGCCAACCGCGCGGCGGGTCGACATGCTGATGTCCTCGCCCGCAATTTTCACGGCCAGCGCTTCGGGCCGCAACCGCGCGCCCCCGCAAACTTCGCAGGGTTG
>JAYUYR010000318.1:0-8686 GCA_043752405.1 Sphingomonas sp.
CGGCAAGGTGCGCATAATGTGCGTAAATGCCGTCCTGATTAGGGCGGTTATAGTAAGGCGCGACTACGAGTGCTGCGGCCGCTCCGGCAGCTTTGGAAAAGGTCATGTGGCGAACAGCGGTCGCTGTGTCGTTCGACCCGCAGCCCGCAATGACGGGCACACGGCCCGCAGCCGCTTCGATGCAGAGTTCGATGACGCGGTAATGCTCCTCGAACGACAGCGTGGCACTTTCGCCGGTCGTTCCACACGGCACCAGCGCTGATGAACCGTTTTCGATCTGCCAGTCGACGAGACGACAGAACGCCTCTTCATCGACGTTACCATCGCGGAACGGTGTGACCAGTGCCGGAATCGAGCCGGAAAACATGCTGATGCTCCTTCACCTCGCCGATTATCCGCCGTAAACAGCGGATATGCGATGTATTTGTTCAGCACCTGATAAGGACCGCGCCCCTATAAAGTCCAGCATGACAAAGTTATTGCTTGCCGGACTCGCTCTCTCCGTCACTGCCCCGGTTGCGGCACAGGAGCTTTTGGCCCCGCCGCCGACGCGCTCGCTGATCGTTTCGAACAGTGTCGGCATGTCGGGAGCCGTGGCGCAGTGGAATGCCATCCGGCAGAGCGATGCCCTGCCCTTTTCCTCCTATGCCGAGTTCCTGATCGCGCATCCCGGCTGGCCCAGTGAGTTGGCATTGCGCAAAAATGCCGAACGCGCGCTCCGCCCCGATTTCGCGTCGCCGAGTTCGGTGGTGAATTACTTCAATCGCTATCCACCGCTGACGCCGGCCAGTTCGTTGAGACTAGCCGAAGCCCAAGCGGCGCTGGGCATGACCGATGCCGCACGGGCGTCGGCACGGCGGGCGTGGGCAGGTGGTGCTTTGTCGACCGAGGACGAGACACGGTTGCTATCGCGCTTTTCAACTGTGCTGACGCCCGATGACCATGATCTGCGGATGGACCGCCTGTTGTGGCAGCGCGCGACAAGTATTGCAGCGCGGCATTTGCCCCTAACGTCGCCGGTGCGGCAGCAGGTTTACGCAACACGCCTCGCGCTGTTGACCAAGGCTCCCGATGCAGCGGAAAAACTCGCGCTGGCGGCCGAGCGCGCGCGGGGCGACACGGGGCTTTTTGCCGACCGCATCACGTGGTTGCGAATGACCGGGCAGGAAGCAACGGCGCGGATGCTGCTGGCGGCACCACGGCAATTGACATTGGCACCACTCGATCCGGCAAAGTGGCTGGAAATCCTTTACGCGACAGCCAAGAGTGCCGCCGCAGCAGGGCAATCGCAACAGGCCTATGATATCGCGCGTCAAGTCGACGATGCTTATCCGCCGGGGATGTCGGTGCGTGACCGTCCGATTGGCGAGCGCGATCTGCATACCAATCTGACCTGGCTGGCGGGAACGACCGCGCTCAATCGCCTGAACCGGCCCGCCGACGCGATCGGCTTGTTCGACCGTTACGCCCGCGCCGCCAAGTCTCCGCAGACGATTTCAAAGGGATTGTACTGGGCGGGTCGTGCTGCACAGGCTGCCGGGCGCAGCAGCGACGCCAATGGCTATTACACACGCGCCGCCGCATTTTTCGACCAGTTTTACGGCCAGCTAGCCACCGAACGGCTAGGTCTGGCGCTGTCGATTCCTGCCGCAACGCGGACCGTGGAGATTTCGGCGAGCGCGCGCGATGCGTTCAACCGCCGCGAAATTGTCCGCGTCGCCGAAATGCTCGGGCAGCAAAGCGACTGGGCGAACCAGAGCCTGTTTGTCCGCGCGATTGCGGCGTCCGCGGAAAGCGACGTCGAGCACGCGCTGGCTGTTGAGCTATCGCGTCGCCTGAACCGCCCCGATCTTGCTGTAATGGCCGGGCGGAGTGCGGGGATCAACGGCCTGCGCGACTATGTCCGCGCAGGGTTTCCGACGGTTTCGGTGGTCGAGGATAATCACGACACCTGGACGATGATCCACGCGATTGCGCGGCAGGAAAGCCAGTTCGACCGCAAAATTGTGTCCCGTGCCGGAGCGCGCGGCATGATGCAGCTTATGCCGGGCACCGCACGCGAAACGGCAGGGTTTATCGGCGTCGGCTATACTGCGTCTGACCTCGACGATCCCAAATACAACATCCAGCTGGGTAGCTGGTATTTCGGACGGCTGATGGACCGCTATCAGGGGAGTTATCCGCTTGCGGTGGCGGCCTATAATGCGGGACCTGGCAATGTGAACAAATGGCTGGCGGCGAACGGTGATCCACGCAGCGGCGGACCGGACATCTTAAGCTGGATCGAAGCAATTCCGCTGACCGAAACGCGCGGTTATGTGCAGCGGGTGCTCGAGAATGCAGTCGTCTATGACTTGCTGCATCCCAAAGGCGGGCAGCCCAAGCGCAATCCGTTGTCGGCCTATCTCGGGAAGCCGACACCAGGTTGAGCGAGAGCATCAACCCCATCACCCCCGCCGGATTTGCGGCGATGCGCGCCGAGTATGAGCAACTGATGACTGTCGAGCGCCCCGCAGTCGTCGAGACTGTCAGCTGGGCAGCGGGCAACGGTGATCGGTCGGAAAACGGTGATTACATTTATGGTCGCCAGCGCCTGCGCCAGATCGACCGGCGCGCGGGCTTTCTGGCGCGGCGGATGAAAGCGTCACGCGTGATCGATCCGGCCACACAGACCGACCGCAGCCGCGTCTGGTTCGGCGCGACCGTGACGATTGCCGATGACGACGATAATCAGCGGACGGTTACGCTGGTCGGTGACGACGAAAGTGATGCCGGTGCCGCGCGGATTGGCTGGAGTTCGCCCATGGCGCTGGCTTTGCGGGGAAGTAGCGTTGGCGATGTACGGCGGGTGGTGCTGCCGGCTGGTGAGCAGGAATGGGAGGTGTTGGCGGTCGCATACCTGATGTGATAGCCTTTCCGGTATGACATTCGAAAAGCGCATCGAGCCCGGGTCGACGCCTGTGAAGCTGACCGCGAAGGATTTCTGGCTGCTCGCTGAATCGGGCGCGTTCGAGAGCTATTCGCGCACCGAGTTGATCGAGGGGGAAATCTGGGCCGTGAATTCGATCTGGCGTTGGCATTCGCGGGTGAATGCCCAATTCATCATTGCTGTGAACAAGGGCTTGGAAGCGGCGAAGCTCGACCTAACCGTCTACGGCCCCGGCAGCATTGCAATGTCGGATGACTCAGTCCCCGAACCCGACATTTGCATTGGTGCCCATGAACCGAGTGCTCGCGAGCCAATCAGTTTGTGGGCAGTAAAAATCGCCATCGAACTGGCCGACACGACACGTGACATGGATTTGGGACGCAAGGCAAACCTCTATGCGCGTCACGGCATTCCAGAATATTGGGTGGCCGACCGCGAGGCGCAGAAACTCGTGCGCCATTCGGAACCTGGTGACGACGGCTATACGGAGATTGTGGCGGTGGCATTTGGCGAGATTATTGAAGCCACGACCCTGCCAGGACTGCGGGTCGAGACGCGTTGTTTACTCGACTGACGATCACCGGCGTTCGTCCGGTTCGTCCTCGACCGACCAGCTGTGATTTTCGCGAATATAGGCGGGCACCGGCCGTCCGCGCCCGTCACGCGACGGGTCGAAGCGAAAGCGTTCTGTAATCAGGCGGCAGGTGACACTGTCGAGGTCTGCATTGCCGCTCGACCGCATAACCCTGCAATCGGAAACGCGGCCATCTACGCCGACCAGATAAAGCACGGACACAGTGCCGCCCACGCCGGCCTCGCCCAAACCGAGTGGGTAATCCGAATCCTTTAGCGCGCCTTTTCTATGGCGCGGTGCGATTCCATCCCCACCGCCACCGCCGCCGCCATCACCATCGCCGCCCGCGCCGCTTCCCGTGCCGTTGCCCACGCCGCCGCTGCCGGTGCCCGGACCTTTTACCGCCGATGATCCGCTTGCCGTTGCGGTGCCTAGATCGGGGATCTTCGCCGCAAGGATCAGGGGTGGCACAGGCGGCGGAATGATGGGTGGCACTGCGACGATTTCAGTCGCCTTTGCACGCAAATTTGGTGGTGACGCAGCCCCCTCACGGCGAGGTGCCTTGTTGGGTTTGGGGATAGGCTTAACCAGCGGACGTGGCGGCAACGGACGCTGTTGGGCGATCGCGAATGTTTTAATCTCGTCGGCGCGCGCGGGAGAGGCGCTGTCCCCAGTGTGCATGATAAGCACCAAAACCAGCATCGCTTCGATCAACACCGTGACCGTGGCGGCTACGAACCTGCGGTCCACGCTGAATCGCACAATTTCCATCCGGCTTTCATGGCAGGGATGCTATGAACCGAGCCTTGCGCGTTCCGTCGGGCTCAACCCGGGCCGAACGCCGCTGCAGCCAGCGCCATGACTTCGGGATCGGCGTCGAGCGGCGTCATCGACACTCCGGCTTCCAACCGGTCGGCGACATAAGTCAGCGCCGCGATCCGTGCGGCTTTCTTGTTGTTGCCATCGATAACGCGCCAGGGCGCCCAGCGGGTGTCGGTGCGTTCGAACATATCGTGATAGGCTTTGAGATAATCGTCACGCCGCGCCCGGTTGCGGTAGTCGTCCTTGCCGGTTTTCCAGCGTTTCCACGGGTCGTTCAGGCGGTGCTGAAACCGTTCGTCCTGTTCGTTCTGTGTGATATGCAGAAAGACTTTGATGAGCGTGACGCCATTGTCCTTTTGCTGCGCTTCGAATTCATTGATTTCGTCGAAAGCGCGTTTCCATTCCGTCTCGGTTGCAAAACCCTCGACCCGTTCGACGAGAACGCGACCATACCACGTGCGGTCAAAGACATTGATTTCGCTTTTTGCGGGCAACCGTTTCCAGAAGCGCCAGAGGAAATGGCGCTCATGTTCCTCGTCGGTCGGCGCGGCGATTGGCCAGACTTCGAAATAGCGCGGATCCCACTGGCCGGTCATGCGAGATATGGTTCCGCCCTTGCCGCTCGCGTCCCAGCCTTCGAACGCGATGATCGCAGATTGCTTGTGGACGACATAGGAAATCTGGATGCGTGCGAGACGATCCTGTAATTTCAGCAAATCATGGTCATAATCGCCGTCGTAGGATTTGCCATCTTCAAAGTTTTTAAGGTCGATTGCCATACCGCCTCCTTTATGATGGCTGGTCTAGCACACGGATACCAAGCTCGCGCAACTGCTTGGACGTGGCGGGCGCAGGCGCGTTCATCATCAGGTCTTCGGCTTTCTGGTTCATCGGGAAAGTGATGACTTCGCGAATGTTTGGTTCGTCAGCAAGCAGCATGACAATGCGGTCGATCCCGGGCGCGGAGCCGCCGTGTGGCGGGGCTCCGAGCTTGAACGCGCCGATCATCCCAGCAAAATTGTCGTCAACCTGGGCTTGGGTGTAACCGGCGATTTCAAAAGCTCTATACATGATGTCAGGACGGTGATTGCGGATCGCGCCCGACGACAGTTCGATGCCATTGCAGACGATGTCATATTGGTATGCGAGGATGTCGAGCGGGTTCATGCTTGTCAGCGCCTCCATCTCGCCCTGCGGCATCGAAAAGGGGTTGTGGCTGAAATCGACCTTCTTGGCGTCCTCGTCATATTCATACATCGGGAAATCGACGATCCAGCAGAATTCGAAGCGGTCCTTGTCGATCAGATCGAGTTCGGTGCCGATGCGGGTGCGGGCCGCGCCGGAAAGTTTGGCTGCGGTGGCCTCGGGGCCAGCGGCGAAGAAAATGCCGTCATCGGGTCCAAGGCCGAGCGCGGCGACCAATTTGCGTGTCGACTCCTCGCCGTGGTTTTTGGCAATGGGGCCGCCTAATTCGCCGCCTTTTTGCGTGATGTAGCCGAGCCCTGCATAACCTTCGCTTTGCGCCCAAGCGTTCATGTCGTCGAAGAATTTGCGGCTCTTTTCCGCTGTTTGGGGCGCGGGAATTGCACGCACCACATCGCCTGCGTCGACCATCGACGCGAAACGACCGAAGCCCGAGCCTTTGAAATGCTCCGACACGTCGGTAATGACGATGGGGTTGCGCAGGTCGGGCTTGTCGCTACCGTATTTAAGCATCGCTTCACGGTAGGGGATGCGCGGGAACGGCGCGGCGCTGACTGAACGACCGTTGGCAAATTCCTCGAACACGCCGTGCAGGACGGGTTCGATGGCTGCGAACACATCATCCTGTGTAACGAAGCTCATTTCGAAATCGAGCTGATAAAATTCGCCAGGGCTGCGGTCTGCCCGCGCATCCTCGTCGCGGAAACAGGGGGCGATTTGAAAATAGCGGTCGAACCCGGCAACCATCAACAACTGTTTGAACATCTGCGGTGCTTGCGGGAGCGCGTAGAATTTGCCCGGGTGGACGCGGCTGGGGACCAGGTAATCGCGCGCGCCTTCGGGGCTGCTCGCCGTCAGGATCGGTGTCTGGAACTCGGTAAATCCCTGCCCGATCATGCGCTGGCGGATGCTGGCGATAACATTAGAACGCAGCACGATGTTGGCATGCAGCCGCTCGCGCCGCAGATCGAGATAGCGGTATTTCAGGCGGATTTCCTCGGGATATTCTGCGTCGCCAAACACCGGCATAGGCAATTCGGCAGCAGCCGACTGAACAATGACTTCGGATGCACGCACTTCGATTTCACCCGTAGGAAGCCCTGCGTTCACGGTTTCGGTCGACCGCGCGACGACAACACCCGTGACCGTCACAACTGATTCCGCCCGCAATTTGTCAAGCACGCCATGCGCCGGACTGTCGGTGTCGGTCACGATTTGCGTGATCCCGTAATGATCGCGCAGATCGACGAAGAGCAAGTTACCGTGGTCGCGCTTGCGGTGGACCCATCCTGACAGACGGACAGTTTCGCCGACGTGGGCGGCGCGCAGTTCAGCGCATTTATGCGAACGATATACATGTTGGGTCATGCGCAGGGCTAACACAGGCGCAGGCGTCAATTGTCAAGGCGCGTCAGGTTGCTATGGGGGAGCCATGAAGATTCATCCGTTGATTAGTGACAGTGCAACACTCGCCGATTTCTGCAAACGCATGGCAAAGGCCAGTTTCGTCGCCATCGATACCGAGTTCATGCGGGAAAACACGTTTTGGCCCGAGCTTTGCCTAATTCAAGTGGCCGACGAGAACGAAGCAGCAGCGATTGATCCAATGGCGGCCGGTATCGACCTGAAGCCACTGCTCGACTTGATGACCGAGAACAAGGATGTTTTGAAAGTCTTTCACGCGGGTGGGCAGGACATCGAGATTGTCCACAATCTGACTGGAAAGACCCCTCACCCCCTGTTCGACACACAGATCGCGGCGATGGCGCTGGGGCAAGGTGAGCAGGTCGGTTACTCTAACCTGGTTGATCAGTGGCTCGGTATCCCGCTCGACAAGGGTGCGCGCTTTACCGACTGGGCACGACGGCCGCTCGACGCCCGCCAGATTGACTATGCGATCGGGGACGTCACACATCTGGCGAAGATTTTCCCTATGATGCTGAAAAAGCTGATCAAGACGGGGCGTGGTGACTGGCTTGACCAGGAAATGGAAAAGCTCGCCGATCCATCGAATTATGTCACCGAACTCGAAGATGCATGGCTGCGCGTGAAGATTGCCAGCCGTAAGCCCGAAGTGCTTGGTCGTTTGCGTGCGCTGGCATCGTGGCGCGAGAGCGAGGCGCGGAGCAAGAACCTGCCGCGCGGTCGTATCGTCAAGGACGAGACCCTCGGCGACCTCGCCATGCATCCGCCACGCACGCAAGGTGATCTGTCGAAAGTGCGCGGACTATCGGCGTCGTGGGCCGGCAATGACATTGGCGCACGGATGATCGCGGCGCTGGTAAATGCGCCGCCCCTGCCCCCCGAACTGATGCCAACGCGTGAGGATCGCAAACCTGGCCTTGGCAAGGACGGTGCGCTGATCGCTGATTTGCTGAAGCTGCTGCTGAAAATTCGCGCCAAGGAATCCAACGTCGCCCCGCGCTTATTGGCGCGGACTGACGACATCGAGATGCTGGCAGCGGGTGTGCGGGAAGGACTGTCGATCCTGACCGGCTGGCGCTACGACCAGTTTGGTCGCGATGCGCTTGACCTTGTCGAGGGGCGGCTGGCCTTTGCGGTCATCAACGGAAAGATGAAAATGACCCATACAGAGGATGTCGGTTAGACTTTAGGCCAGCACCGCTCGCCGCCCGAGCAGTGCCGCAAGTTGCCGGTGTCGCCGCTCGACTGCTTCACCATAAAGTGATTGCTGGTCATACGGCAGGGCAAGCGTCAGCGCTTCTTGGTCCATTGTAATGCGGCTTTTTGACAAGGGACCAGCCACACCGCCGCTTAGCCGTTGGCCAAGACGCATCGCCAGCCCCCATGTCGATGCCCGTGCGAGGTCTTCGGGCGACGCGAGTTGGGTGACGACCGGCGACGCCATCAGGCCGCCGCCGAAGCTCGCCCACAGCGCCTGGCCGACCATGGCCCGTCCACGCGCATCGATGCCGACCCAATTGCCGTGCAGCGCGACTTCAAGGCCACGCTCGGCGCGGAATTCGGGGCTGGCTGCCCAAGCGACGTCGCCGAGCAGGCAAGCCGCGTGGCGCAAACGCGCGTCGTCGGTGCCGCCGTTGGCAAACAGCGGTTCGATCCAGTGGGCAAGCACGTTGCCATGCTCGTCGAAACGCCCCTGACGCGCGCCGGCGGCGCGGGTGGCGGCAATCAGCGGG
>JAYUYR010000319.1:0-8674 GCA_043752405.1 Sphingomonas sp.
TTGTTGATGCGCGTTGTCGGTATCGTGCTGACCGTGACCAGCATCTACAGCCTGTCGAAGGTACTGGGTTACGATCCGTTGGCTTAAGCCCAGCGGGCAACGGCAGCAGCATCATTTTCGCGCGCCTCAACCCAATCGGCACGGCCATCAGCAAATGTTTCGCATTTCCAGAACGGAGCATCGGTTTTTAGCCGGTCAATGAGATAGGCACAGGCTTCAAGCGCGGGGGCGCGGTGCGGCGAGGCGGTGCCGACAAAGACAATGCGCTCGCCGGGATACAGCGTGCCAACACGGTGGATGATCGTGATTGTCATGACAGCCCAGCGGGCCGCCGCCTGATCTGCCAACACCCGCAACGCGCGTTCGGTCATCGCGGGATAATGATCGAGCGTCAGCGACACGAGTCCGCCACCACCACGCACGATACCAACAAAGGTGGCGATACCACCGATACCGTCCGCGATCAGGCGGTCGCTTTCGACGCCGATGTCAAAATCGGCCTCGACGACGCGGACCTCGATCATCCGCCTGTCACCGGCGGAAAAAAGGCGATTTCGTTGGCTCCGGCAATGGGAGCGTGGAAGTCGACCATGGCAAGGTCTACCGCACAGCGCAGGCGACCGAGATCGGCAAAAGCGCGGGCATGCCCTTCGCTACGAGCGGCAAGAATTATGCTCAAGTCGGTAACGTTTCCCGTTGGGCCGGGAAAATCAACCATTTCCTCGCCAACGCCTATGGCATCACGTACCCATGAGAAATAAAGTATTTTAATCAATCGATCAGTCCATATGTTTCAGACCGACGCGCAAGTAATCCCAGCCGGTTACCAGCGTCAGTGCTGCTGCCAGCCACAACGACGCGACGCCGATTTGCTTGATCCACAGCAACGTCGGCAAAGCGCCGGCCAGAATCAACGCGCCAAGAGCAACCATCTGCAAGGCCGTTTTCCATTTGGCGAGTTGCGACACCGGCAACGACACCTGCAGCCCCGCCAAAAACTCGCGCAGACCGGAGACCGTGATCTCACGGAGCAGGATGATGATCGCCGGGATGATGTGAATTCCGCTGATAGACGCTGCCTCGTGTCGGGTCCCGACCAGCATCATGATGACGGCGGCAACCATGATCTTGTCGGCTATCGGATCAAGGAACACACCCAGTTTCGAAACCTGTCCATTGGCGCGCGCCAGATAGCCATCAAAATAATCGGTAAAGCCCATCAAGCAATAAAGGGCGAAACCTAGCGCGTAGCCCAGTTCCCACCCCGGAAACCACAGCAGCGCGACCAGTAGCGGCACCGTGACGATGCGCGACAGGGTTAGGATGTTCGGAAGACTCATCATGGTACGATATGCGTTATAGCGTTTGGCGGTCCACGCAAAGCTGGCTATGGCGCGCGCAGTCGCAACGGGCCAGGAACCCTTTCACCTTGATGCAAAATTCGGTTCATCTGCTCGGAGCACGGCGTTTCCTGCCGTTGTTCGTGACGCAGTTTCTCGGCGCAATGAACGACAATCTGTTCAAGAACGCGATGGTCTTGTTCGTTGTCTACAACGTTTATTCGGACCCCCAGCAGGAGGAACAGTTCAGCGGACTCGCTACGGCGCTGTTCATCCTACCTTTTTTCCTGCTGTCGGCAGTTGCAGGGCAGCTCGCGGATGCGCGCGACAAGGCGCAGCTCGTCCGCTGGGTCAAAGCCGCTGAAGTGGGAATCATGCTGGTGGGGGCGGTTGGGTTGTTAATTGCCAACATTCCGCTGATGCTGACCGCGCTGGTCGCAATGGGCGTACATTCGACTTTTTTTGGGCCGATCAAATATGCGATTTTGCCGCAGCACCTGCAGCATGACGAAGTGCTCGGCGGCACCGGCCTGATTGAAGCCGGCACATATATTGCGATTCTGGCCGGCACGATCATCGCAGGGTTCATCAATGCGCAGGCGGCCGCCGGGGTGGTGATCGTGATCGCCGTTATCGGCTGGATTTCAGGGCGGGAAGTGCCCGCTGCGCCGCCCGTCGGTGTGCCCGATCCGGTGGACCTTAATATTTTCCGAGCATCCTACCGCCTTGTCTCGGGAACGATGCACATCCCGCGCCTGTTTCTGGCAATCATCTCGATCAGCTTTTTCTGGACCATCGGCTCGGTGCTGTTCATTCAATTTCCGCCGCTCGTCAAAAACGTCCTGACGTCGGACAAGGAAGTCGCCAGCCTGTTTCTCGCGATTTTCTCGATCGGCATTGCCATCGGTTCGATCGTCATCAACCGCTTGCTGCACAGCGAAGTGTCGGCGCGCTATGCACCGGGTTCGGTCATCCTGATGGGCATCTTCATCATCGCTTTCTATCTGGTGGCGCGCAGCTGGGTTCCCGACAACAGCGGCACATTGTACGGCATCATCGATTTTATGGCGCACCCGGGTGCGGTGCCGCTGACGATAACACTGCTGGGCATAGCGATTGCGGGCGGGATGTTCGTCGTGCCGCTTTATGCCTTCCTCACCACGACCGTGCCGATAAGCGAAACGGCGCGCACGGTGGCCGCGAACAACATTGTCAATGCCGGGTGCATGGTCGCAGGATCGGCGATGGCACTGGGGCTAAGTGCGCTCGGGGTTTCGGCAGTCGACCAGCTTTTGCTGACGGCGGCGATGTGCCTGGTGTCGGCGTGGCTTGCGTGGAAATTGCACAAGGCCTGCGACTAGAAATATGCTCCTGCGCGAACATGATCCTGATTGAGACGACCGTTTGGGGGTGAGTTCGCTGTGGCCGTCCCCTTCAAGTGCACGCTATGCGCAGGAGCATCGTGGCATCAGGGACGGCGACCGCCCCTGGAGCCACGTCCAGTCACCCTAGGCGGATGCAAACCGGATTTTTGCATAACGTTTGTGGATAGCTTAACGTTCCCGTCGGACCGAGAAACGCTTGCATCACGACCGTCCGCGGCATTGGCAGGGCCGGACACCTTAATGCCCGGAATCATATACGCGTCGTGCGAAAAGTCCTTCGGCTTAGGAAAGAAAGCCGTAAAATGCGAGAAACGCCGCGCTGAAGGTCAGCACGAAAAACTTCGTGTCGTCCATCGACTGCGGGGCAGTCGGTGGAAATGGCCGCCGCACCACGGGCATAATCTGCCGAAACGGATGCCTTGCGGCTTCATTGGTGAGAACAAGCGATCTTCTTTTCATGCCCAATTGTTAACGCGACGTTAGGGATTTGGGCTAGACTTAAAGGGGGTTAATTATCGTGCAATTTCGGGATTCGTGCATCGCCTTAGATCATTGCCATCCCGCCGTTCACGTGGATTGTCTGCCCCGTGACATACCCCGCCTCGCGGCTTGCCAGATACACGACCGCCGCCGCAACGTCGGCCCCTTCGCCAAGCTTTCCCGCGGGAATGCGCGCGGTCAGCGCATCTTTCTGCGCATCGGGCAGGCCGTCGGTCATCGCCGACGATATGAACCCCGGCGCGACGCAATTGACGGTGATGTTCCGGCTCGCCAGTTCCTGCGCCAATGCTTTCGACATTGCAGTCAGGCCGCCCTTCGATGCGGCATAGTTGGCCTGACCGGGATTGCCGGTCGCACCAACAACGCTAGTGATCGAAATGACGCGGCCGAACCGCGCCTTCATCATCGGTTTCGATGCAGCGCGGATCAGGCGGAATGCTGCTTCGAGATTGACGCGGATCACCATCTCCCACTCCTTGTCCTTCATCCGCATGACGAGGTTGTCGCGGGTGACGCCGGCATTGTTGACGAGAATATCAAGCGCCCCGCCCAGCGCATCGACGGTGCGGGGGATCAGGCCATCGACGGCTTCAGCATCTGACAAGTCGCAAGGCAGGATGACTGCGCCCGGTATCTCTGCCGCGACCGCCCTCAGCGCACCCTCGCGCGTTCCCGACAGCGCCACCTTGGCACCCCGCGCCGCCAGCGATTTTGCCACCGCAGATCCGATACCGCCCGACGCACCTGTCACAAGCGCGGTCATTCCCGTAAGGTCGAACATCAGAGTTCCTTCACAGCCAGTTCGATATCGGCCATCGTTACGACGCCGCGTTGTTTACAGTCGGGATTGATGCGCCGGATCATCGGCCCCAGCACCTTGCCACCGAATTCGACAAACTCGCTCACCCCGGCGTCGCAGAGCGCAACAACGCTCTCACGCCATCTAACCATCGCCGTGACTTGCTCGACCAGCAGCTGCGCGATCTCACCCGGATCGACGACCGGTGCTGCCGTAACATTGGCATAGAGCGGCGCCAATGGTGCTTGGATACGCGCGGCAGCGATTGCGTCGGCCATGACCGGTTGCGCAGGCGCCATCAACGGACAGTGGAACGGCGCGGATACCGGCAGAGTGATGACATGCTTGGCTCCCTGCTCGCGCGCCAGCCGCATCGCGCGGGTAATGGCCGCAACGTGCCCCGAAATGACGACCTGATTGCCGCCATTGTCGTTCGCAATTGCACAGACCTCGCCTTGCGCCGCTTGGCCAGCGATCGTCGCCACGGCGTCGAAATCGAGCCCGAGAACGACAGCCATTGCGCCGACACCATCCGGCACGGCGGCTTGCATCGCTTGCCCACGAGTTTTCAACAGGCGCGCCGTCGTCGTCAGATCAAGCGCCCCTGCCGCACATAGCGCGGTATATTCCCCCAGCGAATGGCCCGCAATGAAGGCCGCCTTGTCGGACAGCCGAATACCGCCTTCGCGATCGAGCACGCGCAATGTCGCAATCGCATTGGCCATGATTGCGGGCTGCGCATTCTCGGTCAGCGTCAGCGTTTCGTCGGGCCCTTCGGTCATCAGCCGGAATAGCGATTGCCCCAGTGCCTCATCGACCTCGCCAAAAACTTCGCGCGCAACGGCGCTGGCGTCGGCCAATGCCTTGCCCATACCAACAGTCTGACTGCCCTGTCCGGGAAAAATAAATGCGCGCAAACCTGTACTCCCTATTCAAGGCCGAGGGCTGTAAGCGACGGCATCCCATGCGCGCAAGCACACAACCTCTATTATGCGGAAGGGTTAAGTCTTCTGATGCCCAGAGCGCTTGCCTTTCAGTCATACTTCGTCCAAAGGCACGTCGAAGAAAGCCGGAGGGGCGTTCGCATGGTGCGGTGTCAGCGATCGGCAGGATAAGGACGAAAGAACATGGCTCTGTATGAGCATGTGTTTCTCGCGCGTCAGGATCTGGCGCAAGCTCAGGTCGATGGCCTCGCGGAAACCGCAACCAAGATAATCGAAGACAATGGCGGCAAGGTCGTCAAGACCGAGACATGGGGCCTGCGTTCGCTCGCCTATCGCATCGCGAAGAACCGCAAAGCACATTATGTCATGATCGAATTCGACGCTCCGACCAATGTCTGTCTGGAACTCGAACGGCAGACGCAGATTAGCGAAGATGTGATCCGCTATATGACGCTGCGTGTTGACGGCCACGAAGCTGGTCCGTCGGCAATGATGCGTCGTAACGAAACCCGTGATCGCGAGCGATCGGAACGCGGCGAACGCCCCGACCGTCCCCGTCGCGACCGCGACGACCGCGACGCGGCTTGAAGGAGTAGATAGACATGGCACGCCCATTTTTCCGCCGCCGCAAAAGCTGCCCCTTCGCAGCCAAGGATGCGCCGCAGATCGACTACAAGGATGTCCGCCTGCTTCAGGGGTTTGTCTCCGAACGCGGCAAGATCGTCCCGAGCCGCATCACCGCCGTCAGTGCGCCCAAGCAACGTGAACTCGCCCAGGCGATCAAGCGTGCACGGCACATCGGCCTCCTCCCCTATATCGTGAAGTGAGGCCAGTAACATGGAAGTGATCCTCCTCGAACGCGTCGAAAAGCTTGGCAAAATCGGTGACGTTGTTACCGTGAAAAACGGCTTTGCCCGTAACTTCCTTCTTCCAAACAAAAAGGCGCTGCGTTCGAACGCAGCCAACCTGAAACTGTTTGAAGCAAACAAAGCCAAGATTGTTGCCGACAACGACAACCGTCGCGGTGAAGCCGAAACACGGTCAAAGGACATCGATCGCAAGTCGGTGACATTGATTCGTCAGGCATCGAATACCGGCCAGCTCTACGGCTCGGTCGCGGTGCGCGACATCATCGAGGCGCTCGACGTTGAGGGTACGCAGATTCAGAAGAATCAGGTCGTTCTCGACAAGCCGATCAAGGCGATCGGCCTGTATGAAGTGCGCGTACAGCTTCACCCCGAAGTAGCGGTGACAGTCAAAGTCAACGTCGCGCGGTCGCCCGAAGAAGCCGAACTGCAGTCGCAGGGCGTCAATGTCATGGCGACAATGTTTGAGAAAGACGAAGCCGGCTTTACTGAAGATTATGATCCTAATGCAGAGCCGGGCGACATTGCTGTCGATGCGCCGGTTGCCGAAGACCCTGCGGCCTGAATTCATGCCCTCTCCTGTTCAAGGAGAGGGCAATT
Source organism: Sphingomonas sp. (assembly GCA_043752405.1). Taxonomy (GTDB): domain Bacteria; phylum Pseudomonadota; class Alphaproteobacteria; order Sphingomonadales; family Sphingomonadaceae; genus Sphingomonas_O. Next base: position 6,436 of record JAYUYR010000319.1, read on the forward strand.
CAGCGACGCCGAGAGGGGTAAGTGGACGTCTGTGGCCAGCGTCTGTCGGCACACGACCCTTCCGCGCCAATACCCACGGATGCGCGTCCTCGCTCTCGGCGACGGTCTCGACCTGCCCCGATGCCAGCGTTACCGCGATCCCGCCGGTCTGCGCTAGTAACATCCTATCAGCCTTGAACCAGCGCGGACGGCACCATGGGGGCAAGCGGCGGTCACTAACGACGATGTCAGCAAGTGCACAGTCAGCGCGGAGTTGCGCATAGGGCAGCATATATCGGCTGCGCGTCGCGAGGATGCGCCAGCTGCGGTCGCCACGCTGCATCGTCACGCGGCAGGTATCGGTGCTGCAATTTGCCCCCGGCAGGACATCGAGATCGTCGAGTTCGCCGATCAGCCCTGCGCGTTCGCTGAGCACCGATCGCACATAATCCCCTGCGCGCGGGCGCAGCGTGGACAAAGTCCCCTCCTCACTGCGCACGGCCATGTGCATCCCGTCGCCAGTTATCAGCAAATCGGGCGGCGGGATCATTAACGCCCACACCGCGCCCGCTATAATCAGGACGACGCCCCAAAGCCGCACCCGGCGATGCCACAGCATAAGCCAGAGCCCGCCGACAATGATCAAGCCGAACGCCGCAACGGGCACCGAGGCCAGCGCCGATTGCGCTCCCGGCAGGGCGGCCACAGTGCGCGACAGGCCGAGCAAAATTTCGAGACTAAGCCCTGTCAACCACCACATTGGCGCCCCAAGACCAACTGCATCAAGCAGCAATGCCAGCGCCTCGAGCGGCATAATCACAAATGTTGTCAGAGGGATCGCAATGATATTGGCAAAAGCACCGTAAAAGCCAGATTTGTGGAAATGGAATAGCACAATGGGAGCCAGCGCAACTTCGACGACGACGCCCGTTATCAGAAGTCCAAACACCGCGCGACCGAACCACGTCAGCCAGCGCTCGTCACTTTTGGCGCTTAGCCGACGCATGAACGGCGATTCGTGCAGCGCGACAATCGACGTGATCGCCGCAAAGCTGAGTTGGAAACTCGGGCCCACCAGCGCTTCGGGCCATAGCAAGAGGACAACAATCGCTCCCGTCGCGACGAGCCGCAAGGTAAACGCCTCGCGCCCCATCGCAATGCCGGCGAGGATCAGAACCGCCGCGACGCACGACCGCACCGTCGGCACTTCCGCACCGGTCAGCAATGTGTACCCAATCCCCGCCAGCGCCCCGACCAGCGCGGAAATCAACAGGAGGGGCAAACGAAGCGCGAGGAACGAACTCAACGCCAGCAACCGTAGCGATAGGAAAATTGCCGCGCCGACCACTGCGGTCACATGCAGGCCACTGACCGACAGCAAATGCGTCAGGCCACTCGCACGCATCGAATCCTCGTCCTCGGGCGATATGCCGCCGCGATCCCCCGTAGCGAATGCCGAGGCGATCCCGCCGGCGCTTCCTTCCAATCGGGTGCGGATATGCGCCGATAGTCGGTCGCGCATTGATGGCCCTGCGGTCGACGGCGGGCCGATCCATTTGACAGGGCCGATGGCTTTACCGGTTGCGCCGAGCCCCTGAAACCACGCGACGCGCGAGAAGTCAAAACCGCCGGGAACGCTTGCGCTGGGCGGGCCGACAAGGCGGGCGCGCAGGCCAATGTGGTCGCCGCGCACCAATTCCGCTGACGCTATGACGTCATCGACGGTGACGCGCACTCTTGGCGGCAGGTCCGGCGCATTGACGGGAGCGAGCGTGAGGCGGACACGGTCCTTGGCCGTCTGCACTTCGACGCGCTCGATGCGTCCGGTAAAGCTGGCGACAACGGGTCGCGTCAGCACCGGCCCCGCAAGCCATGTTGCCCGTGCCCAAATCGTGCCGCAGCCGACAGCCGAGGTAATCGCGGCGATCAACACGACACGCCGCAGCCGGCTGCCCGACGGTAACAGCCACGACCCCCAGGCCAGCGCCGCCATGCCGACAATCCACGCCAGCCACTGCGCCGTGCCATTTAGCGCAAACCACGCCGCAATCCCTGCTCCAAGTGCGACAGGCAACCAGAGCGCCAACTGGTCTCGCTCGGCGTCGAGGAAAGCCTCCGCAATCGAGCCAACGCGCCGCCACCGCCCCCTTTGAAGCAGTGCGATCCCCATGCTAGGGGAACTTGCGATTATCGTGGCCATCCCGGACACACCGTTGGAGAATCTTTGCGTGAGCGCAAGCACCGAAACCGTTGTCACACG
>JAYUYR010000320.1:0-3433 GCA_043752405.1 Sphingomonas sp.
TTTGGCTTTTCGCGTGGTCTGCCCCGCAACGCCGACCTCGTGTTCGATATGCGCTTCCTGCGCAATCCACATTGGGATGACGCGCTTCGGCCGATGAGCGGCCTCGATCAGCCGGTCGCTGACTTCGTTGCCGCCGATCCAGCGTATGAAGATGCGGTGTCGCGGATCGAAGAGCTGCTGCTCCTCCTCTTGCCGCGTTATGAGGTCGACGGGAAAGCCTATGTCACCATTGCCTTTGGCTGCACCGGCGGGCGACACCGAAGCGTCCATGTCGCCACCCGTGTCGGAGAACGGTTGCGCAGCGCAGGATTTTCCCCCACGGCTTCTCACCGCGATCTGGCGAGCCGTCCTGACGACTCGCTGGAGGGTTCAGGCTCTGGCGCGCGAGTGGGTGAACTGATGAAGTCAACGACGATGGGGTCGCAATGATCGGGCTGGTGCTGGTGACGCATGGACGGCTTGCCACCGAATTTGTTGTCGCAATGGAACATGTGGTTGGACCGCAGCGGGCGATTGCGCCCATTTGCATCGGTCCCGATGATGATATGGAATCGCGCCGCGCGGACATCGCCAACGCCATTGCCGAAGTCGACTCTGGACGCGGCGTGATCGTGCTGACCGATTTATTTGGTGGCACCCCGTCGAATCTCGCGATTTCATTGATGCGCCCGGGTAAAGTCGAAGTGATTGCCGGCATCAACCTGCCCATGCTCATCCGTCTCGAAGGCGCGCGGCGGACAATGAATGTCATCGATGCGGTTGCCGCAGCTCGCGAAGCCGGTCGCAAATATATCTCGGTCGCGTCCGAAGTGCTCGGCGAACAAGCGGCGTGATCGAACGCACTGTCCTCATCACCAACAAGCGCGGGCTGCACGCACGGGCAAGCGCAAAGTTTGTCACGATGGCCAGCGCCCTCCCCGCCAAAGTCGAAGTCGAAAAAGACGGGTCGAGCGTCGTCGGCACGTCGATCATGGGCCTCATGATGCTCGGGGCCGCAATGGGCGACCACGTTACTATCCGTGCCGAGGGCGAAGGCGCGGATGCGTCGGTGACGGCATTGGTCGATCTGATCGAGGCAAAGTTCGGGGAAGACTGATGCCCCGCATTATCACCGGCTTTTCCAATCCGCTCGTCAAACAGGTCCGCGCACTCCGCGACAAGAAATACCGTCGCGTCGAACAGATGTTCCTTGCCGAAGGGCTGCGCATCCTGACCGAAGCGCTCGATGTCGGGGTGGTGCCCGAAATGCTGTGGTATGCGCCCGACAGCGAAAACCATCCCCTCGTCCAGCGCTTGATCGCCGCGACCGAGGAAAAGCGCGGCGATGTGCTGGTCACCAGCCCCGACATCCTGTCAAAACTGTCGGGCAAGGATAATCCTGGCAGCGTGATCGGGGTTTACCGCGAACACTCCTCGGCTCTCGAAATGCTCGACCGGAACACGGCGGCCATCTGGATTGTTGCCGAGCGCCTGCGCGATCCCGGCAATCTCGGCACCATCTTGCGCACCGGCGATGCCGTCGGTGCCGGTGGCCTGATCCTGATCGACGATTGCACCGACCCCTTTTCGGTCGAAGCCGTCCGCGCCAGCATGGGCGCCGTCTTCACGCAGAAAATTGTGCAGGCGCGCTGGGAGGACTTTCTGCCATGGTTGCGCCGCGGCCCCGGCCAGCTTGTGGGCACGAGCCTGAATACCGACACCGATTACCAATCCCCAATCTATGCCAACCCTGTCTTCCTGATGGTCGGCAACGAGGCCCAGGGCTTGCCCCCCGCCTACGAAGCCGAATGCGACCTGCTCGTCAAAATGCCGATGCGCGGACGCGCCGACAGCCTGAATGCGGCGGTCGCAACTGCCGTCATGGCCTATGAAGTGCTGAACCAGATGCGCCGCGCCTGACGCAACCGCTTTCCCTGCAGCGACCAACCTGCCACTTATAACTCATGCGCGAAAAAGAACTGCGCCTTGCCCTCGTCTGTTACGGCGGGATCAGCCTGGCGGTTTACATGCACGGGATCACCAAGGAAATCTGGCACCTTGCCCGTGCCTCGCGTGCGTTCCACGACGGTGCTGCGCCAACCAGTCCCAGTCAGGCGGTCTATGTCCAGCTTCTGACCGACATCGAAGCACTTACTGGCCTGAAGCTCCGGGTGCTCGCGGATATCGTGGCGGGTGCATCGGCGGGCGGCATCAACGGGATTTTCCTTTCGCAGGCCATCGCCACGGGTCAATCGCTCGATCCGCTCACCGATTTGTGGCTCGAGGACGCCGACGTCGACCGTCTGGTTGATCCCCAAGCCAAAATGTCGACCCGATTTTCGAAGATTTGGGCAACCCCGATTGTCTGGGCCTTCGCCAATCAGCAGGGGGCGGATTGGGACGATGATCTCGATCCCGAAACGCGCGGCGAAATCCACGACAAACTGACCCGTTTCATTCGCGGGCGCTGGTTCGAACCGCCATTCGGGGGCGAGGTTTTCAGCCGACTGCTGCTGAAGGCGTTCGACGCCATGGCCTCATTGCCGGTCGGTCCGCGTCTGCTGCCCGATGAACAGCCGCTCGACCTGTTCGTGACCGTCACCGATTTCCGCGGTCATCCCGAAGCGTTGCGACTCCACTCTCCGCCCGTCATCGCCGAAACCGAACACCGCCTCACCTTTCCCTTCCGCGACGCGCCGGGTGATCCCGCGACACTGGGCGATGTGAACGACCTCGTCTTCGCTGCCCGCGCAACCGCGAGCTTTCCCGGTGCCTTTCCTCCATTCACTGTCGCAGAGCTCGACAATATATTGGCGCAGGACAAACGCGATTGGCCGGGCCGCGACCACTTTCTGTCGCGCGTCATGCCGGGGCGCGAGACAACAATCCTCATCGACGGCTCCGTGCTCGCCAACGCCCCCTTCCGCCCGGCGATCAGTGCTTTGCAGAGCCGCCCGGCCCGTCGCGAAGTTGATCGCCGCTTCGTCTATATCGATCCCAAGCCGGGCATCCGCAGTGTCAGGATCAATCGCGGTGGCGAAACCGAAGTGCCGGGGTTTTTTACGACGATTTTCGGCGCGCTGTCGGACATCCCGCGTGAACAGCCGATCCGCGACAATCTCGATGCGATTGCCGGACGATCTGACCGCATCCGCCGTTCGCGCCGCATCATCGAGGCGATACGCCCCGAAATCGAAGCTGCTGTCGACCATCTTTTCGGCCGCACATTCTTCCTGACCAATCCCAATCCGGCCCGCCTCGCCAAATGGCGCGCGCTTGCCGAAGCCCGCTCTGCGCAGGCATCCGGGCACGCCTGGTCCGCCTATCAGCGCCTCCGTGTGGAAAACGCAGGTGGTCATGAGGGCGACGCCGTTGAATTCCTGCACATGCACGACGTCGCTTATCGCACCCGTCGCCTCCGCTTCCTGTCGCGACAGCTTGCGACGCTGGCCGA
>JAYUYR010000321.1:0-3430 GCA_043752405.1 Sphingomonas sp.
GGAAACGACGCAGGAAGAGTTTCTCTATACCATCGACGAACTGATGCGCGGCGGGCGTCGCCTGATCATCAGCGCCGACCGCAGCCCGCAGGAACTCGATGGCGTCGAGGGGCGTATCCTGTCGCGCCTGACGCAGGGGCTGGTAGTTGATATTCAGCCCGCCGACTATCTTCTGCGCCGCGCGATCGTCGATGCCAAGGTCGCGGCAATGCCGGGCGTCGTCATTCCGCCTCTGGTGCTCGATATGCTCGCCAGTCGCATCGCGTCGAACGTCCGCGAGCTCGAAGGCGGTTTGAACCGGCTGGTCGCCTATGCGTCATTGAACGCGCGGCCAATCGACGAGGAGTTCGCTGAGGAAGTTCTCGCCGACATGTTTCGCGCGAGCCGTCGCCGGGTCACGATCGACGAAATCCAGAAGCGCGTTTCAGACCACTTCAAGATCCGTCAGGCCGAGATGGTCAGCGCGCGGCGTGCGCGGGCGGTGGCGCGGCCAAGGCAGATTGCCATGTATCTCGCCAAGCAACTGACTCCGCGTTCGCTCCCCGAAATCGGGCGGCGTTTCGGCGGACGCGACCACACTACGGTGATCCATGCGGTCAAGCAGATCGAGAAACTGCGCGCTGCGGATAGCGAGATTGATGCCGATGTTCGGGCGTTGATGCGGGCATTGGAGGGATAAACGCTCCGTAGTTCTGCGCATGTCGAAGGACAGTTCAAAGAATCTGACCGCGCTTCGACAAGCTCAGTGCTTCGGCAGCCCCGCTAACCCCGACGTTTCCCCAGAGGCGCGACCGTGATCTTGATCGTCTCGCCCGAATTACCGGGAAATCCGGTAAACATCGCTTCGATCAAATTCGGGACCAGCGTCGTCAGATCATCGTCCATCGACATTGCTTTGGCAGTTCCTTCGAACACACGTTCGTTACTGCCGCGCCTGGCGATCTTCATGTCGAGCTGCGAGGCATAGACCGTGTAGCTTTCGGTCCGGTCGAAATCGTCGAACAGAAACGGATCATAAAAGCCATACATGAACGCACGGCGGCCGTAGCCGTAATAGGGTCGACCAAATGATCCATAGCCAAAGCCACCATAGCCGAAGCCGTTGTAGCCGCCGTAGCGACCATAGCCACCATGGCCAAAGCCCGGCGAGCTGCGGATTTTCTCGCGGCCGCGATCTACGCCATAGTCGAGCGTAACAATCAGATTGGCCGCGTTCGCATTAACGGCGCGCGTATAGCCAAAGCCATTCAAGCGTTGCGCGACAAGGTTGGCATAAGTCTGAAACTCAAGTCCGCCATCAAGCCGGGGATTGTCCGACTGGATCACATAGGTCTGGCCCTGCGCTGCTGGCATAGCCTGAAAGCGCGAGACGTTGGCTTGAAACGGCGTCGCGCAAGCACTGAGTGCGAGGACGGCGGCGGGCGCAAGATATTTCATTTTTGAAATCATGACATTTGGACCTTGAATGCGACTCCGAAGGCGAGTTGCTACAAATTTGCGACTTCAACGCTGAACAACGCTTGAACGCCACCATTGGTCCTATTTCTGCAAGCCCATAACGGCATAGGCTTCGGCAAGGGTTGGTGCCGCCAAAGCACAGGCACGTTCGCCGCCTTTGATAAGGATCGTGTCGATCTCGCTCGAATGACGCAAATCTTCCAGTCGTGTACGGATGGGTTCGAGTGTCGCGACGAGCCGGTCGGCAAGCGCTGACTTGAACGGCCCAAATTGCGATCCGCCATAGTGGCCAAGGACAGCATCGACGCTGCGGTCTTCGAGTGCGGCCATGATGCCGACCAGATTGCGCGCTTCGGCACGTCCTTCGAGGCCATCTGCTTCGCTGGGCAGCGGTTCGGGATCGGTCTTGGCCTTGCGGATTTTCTGCGCGATCGTGTCGGCGTCGTCGGTCAGGTTGATGCGGCTCATGTCGCTCGGGTCCGATTTCGACATTTTCATCGTGCCGTCGCGCAACGACATGATCCGCGCGGCGGCCGGCGGGATGATGGGTTCGGGGAGGGTGAACAACTCGGTGGCGAAGTCAGTATTGAACTTGGTGGCGATATCGCGGGCAAGTTCGAGATGCTGTTTCTGGTCATCGCCCACCGGCACATGCGTCGCTTGATAAAGCAGCACGTCGGCAGCTTGCAGAACGGGATAGGCGAACAGGCCGATGCTCGCGCCCTCGCGGTTCTTACCTGACTTTTCCTTGAACTGGGTCATCCGGTTCAACCAGCCGATCCGTGCGGTGCAGAACAGCAGCCACGCGAGTTCGGCATGGGCAGGCACGCGCGCCTGATTGAACAGGATCGACTTGTCGGGATCGATGCCGCTGGCAATCAGTGCCGCTGCCATTTCGCGCGTGTTCGCGGCCAGCGTCGCGGGATCATTATAGACCGTGACAGCGTGCAGATCGGCCAGGAAGTAGAGACAATCCCCCTTTACTTCATCCTGCATATGCACCCAGTTGCGGATAGCGCCCAGATAATTACCGAGGTGGAGATTGCCCGTGGGCTGAATGCCCGAAACGACGCGCATTATTTAGCTTTCCTTGTGAACTGGCTGCGTAACTCGCCGGCGTTGACGGCACCGAACGCGAGCGCTGCTCCGCCATAAACAATTGCTCCCGTCCCGCAAAGGATGACGAGCGCGATGATCCGTTCGCTCGAATCCTTTGCCATATGCGGGTCGAGCAGCGGATTGATGAACCAGAGCGCGACGCCCATCAGTGCACCCGCCATGACGATGCGGATCGCCTTGCCTTTGAACCGCGCGTCAAAGCGCAAGTGATTGCGCCGGTGCAGTGTCGTGTAAAGCAGGATGGCGTTCACCCATGCAGCTACTGCAGTCGAAACCGCGATGCCGACAACGCCTGCGTCGAGATAAAGCACCGACAGCAGGTTGCCGACGAGATTGAACAGCATCGATACGACGGCGAGACGCACAGGTGTTCGGGTATCCTGCCGCGCGTAGAAACCTGGCGTTAGTACCTTGATGAGGACATAGGCCGGAACGCCCAGCGAGAACGCGGCAAGCGCGCCGGAGGTGCCGATGGTGTCGGCAGCGGTGAACGCGCCGTGCTGGAAAACGCCGCGGATAAGGGGGGTTGCCGAGATGACGAGCGCGACGGCGGCGGGGAAGGCGAGAAGCAGCGCCAGCTCCATCGCGCGGTTCTGCGTATGGCTGGCGGCGTCCGCGTTGCCACCGCTGATCTGGCGCGACAGGCTTGGCAGGATTGCCGTGCCGACACCGATACCGATGAGGCCGAGGGGGAGCTGGTTCAGGCGGTCGGCATAATAGAGGTAGCTGACCGCGCCCTGTTCCAAATAGCGGGCGGCAAGCGAGGTCGAGACCAGCAGGTTGAACTGGATCGCGCCCTGCCCGATGGCAGCGGGGCCGATCAACCAGAGCATCCGTTTTACGTCGGGCGACA
>JAYUYR010000322.1:0-3423 GCA_043752405.1 Sphingomonas sp.
TGACGCCGTTAAGGTCACGCTGGGGCCAAAGGGCCGCAACGTTGTCCTCGACAAAAGCTTCGGTTCGCCGCGCATCACCAAGGACGGCGTCACCGTCGCCAAGGAAATCGAACTGAAGGACAAGTTCGAAAACATGGGTGCACAGATGCTTCGTGAAGTTGCATCGAAGACCAACGACATGGCTGGCGACGGCACGACCACCGCGACCGTATTGGCGCAGGCGATCGTCCGCGAAGGCATGAAGTCGGTTGCCGCCGGTATGAACCCGATGGACCTGAAGCGTGGCATCGACCTCGCGGTCACGCGCGTTGTTGAAGACCTCGTAAAGCGTTCGAAGCCCGTTTCGGGCACGGCGGAAATCGCTCAGGTCGGCATCATTTCGGCCAACGGCGATACCGTCGTCGGCGAGAAAATTGCCGAAGCGATGGAAAAGGTCGGCAAGGAAGGCGTGATTACCGTCGAAGAAGCCAAAGGCCTCGATTTCGAACTCGACGTCGTCGAAGGCATGCAGTTCGACCGCGGTTATCTCTCGCCTTACTTCATCACCAATCCGGAAAAGATGTCGGTCGAACTCAATGACCCCTACATCTTGATCCACGAAAAGAAGCTGTCGAACCTGCAAGCAATGCTCCCGATTCTGGAAGCTGTTGTGCAGTCAGGTCGTCCGCTTCTGATCATCGCCGAAGACATCGAAGGCGAAGCGCTTGCCACCCTCGTTGTCAACAAGCTGCGCGGTGGCCTGAAGGTCGCGGCCGTCAAGGCACCGGGCTTTGGCGATCGTCGCAAGGCGATGCTCGAAGACATTGCGATCCTGACCAAGGGTGAAATGATTTCCGAAGACCTCGGCATCAAGCTTGAAAGCGTCACCGTCGACATGCTCGGCTCGGCCAAGCGCGTTACGATCGACAAGGACAACACCACGATCATCGACGGTCTGGGTGATGGCGATGCGATCAAGGGCCGTGTCGAAGCGATCCGCCAGCAGATCGAAAACACGACCAGCGACTATGACAAGGAAAAGCTCCAGGAGCGTCTTGCCAAGCTTGCCGGCGGCGTTGCGGTCATCAAGGTCGGTGGTGCTTCGGAAGTCGAAGTTAAGGAACGCAAGGACCGCGTCGACGATGCGCTGCACGCAACCCGCGCAGCTGTCGAAGAAGGCATTGTCCCCGGTGGTGGTACCGCGCTGCTCTATGCGACCAAGGCTTTGGAAGGGCTGAAGGGCGTCAACGACGACCAGACGCGCGGCATCGACATCATCCGCAAGGCAATCCAGACACCGCTGCGTCAGATCGCACAGAATGCGGGCGTCGATGGCGCTGTCGTCGCGGGCAATCTGCTCCGCGAAGGTGACGAAACGATGGGCTTCAACGCATCGACCGATGTGTATGAAAATCTCGTCAAGGCCGGTGTTATCGACCCGACCAAGGTCGTCCGCACGGCTCTTCAGGATGCGGCCTCTGTCGCAGGCTTGTTGATCACGACCGAAGCGACGATTGCCGAAATGCCCGAAGATAAGCCTGCCATGCCCATGGGCGGCGGCGGCATGGGCGGCATGGGTGGTATGGACTTCTGATTTCGGACAGGGGCCAGCATTGCTGGCCCCGACACGAAATAGAACGGACGGCGGGTGGCGACACTCGTCGCCATTGCGACCGACGAGAAGCACGGGCTTTGCCCGTGCTTTTTTCACAGTACCCCAGACACAAAAAAGGGGCCGCCCTCACGGACGGCCCCTCTTCATAATGTGAAGCAGCCTACTTCTTGACGGCTTCGCCAGCGGCAGTAACGCTGTTACCCGTAGCGGTCATCGCATCGCCGGTCGCCGCTTTCATCTTGTCCGCGGCGGTGTCGGCGGCAGCACCGATCTTGGCGCTCGCGTTGTCGGCAGCCGCATCGACCGCTCCCATGGCATTATCGGTGGCGGCATCGACGCTGTTGACTGCATCGGTGGTCGTGGCGTTGACGTCCGACATGACAGCGTTGCCGGCTTCGGCAGTTTCGTTAGCAGCTTTGGGGCTGCAGGCAGCAACGCCTATCGCGGCGGCAAGAACAGTAACGAGTGCAATTGTCTTCTTCATGTGGCTTTCCCTCCGTAGAATTCGGGCCGGTGCGACGGCCCCCGTTGCGATTTCGCTCCGGCCTACGTCGGATTATAGGGTCGCGGCGTACTTGGCAATGTCCACTAACTTCACCAACGGTTGACCACATATAAAGAATTCTTTATATGTGGGCTTATGAGTCTGATTATCGACACGTTCCGCGCACTTGCCGACACAACCCGCTTGAGGATTGTTACGCTACTGCGGACAATGGAGTTATCGGTCGGCGAATTGGCGCAAGTACTCGGTCAAAGCCAACCGCGCGTGTCGCGCCACATCCGCATATTGGTCGATGCAGGTCTAGCGATCCGTCGCAAGGAAGGCAGCTGGGTCTTCCTCACGCCTGCCCCTTCGCCCGTAGCGGTCCCGCTTTTTGCGCTGCTCGACGCCGCTGCCGGTACCGACGACGATCATTGGGCAAGGGCCGATACCGCCCGATTGGCCGCCGTCCGCGCCGACCGTGCTGCCGCTGCCCAGCAATATTTTGCCGAGCACGCCGAGCAATGGGACGCGATCCGATCACTCCACGTTGCCGAGAGCGCGGTCGAGGAAAGGATGCGCGCCCTGCTCGTCGGATCAATCGGACGGCTGGTCGATATCGGCACTGGTACGGGCCGGATGATCGAATTGTTCAGCGCAGCCGCCGACCATGCCATAGGCGTTGACCGCAACCCCGAAATGCTTCGCCTCGCCCGTGCCAAACTCGACGGAAGCGACGGATGGGAATTGCGCCAGGGTGACATTACCGCACTACCGCTTGCCGATGGTTCGGCCGACACTGTCATCCTCCATCAGGTTCTGCATTTCATTCCCGCGCCCGAAGCAGCACTGGCCGAAGCAACCCGCCTGCTTGCCCCCGGCGGTCGACTTCTGATCGCTGATTTCGCCCCGCACCAGCGCGAGGAATTGCGCGTGCAGGACGCGCATGCCCGCCTCGGCTTTTCGGATACGCAGATCGCGGCGTGGCTCACAGCAGCGGGAATTGCGCTCACAGACATCGAAACGCTCGACGGTGGCGAACTCACCGTCAAACTCTGGCTGGGCACCCGCCCGGCGCACAAGAAGGCATTGGCAGCATGACCTTTACAATTTCCCAACTCGAAGAAGCGCGCCGTGCGCTCGCCGAACCATTGTTTGCCGATCTGGCAGGTGACGCCGAAGTCTCGTTCGAGTTCTTTCCGCCAAAGACCGAAGCGATGGAAGCGACCTTATGGTCATCCATCGAAACGCTCAGCCCCCTCGGTCCGCGCTTCGTGTCGGTAACCTACGGCGCAGGCGGATCAACGCGCGAGCGCACCCATAACACGGTCGCGCGCATCGCCCG